>JBEKZR010000418.1:0-3177 GCA_049509715.1 Occallatibacter sp.
GCAAGGCGGGAATCTGATCGGCGTCGCGAATTATCCGGTCACGCTGAGCGTCGCCGACCAACTGGTCTATTCCGCGCACGACTACGGGCCGAACCTGTATCAGCAAGCCTGGTTCAACAGCAGCACGACCCCCGCCAGCCTGGACGCCATCTGGAACAAGTATTGGGGATATATCAGCGCCGCCGGCACCGCCCCGGTTTGGTTGGGTGAATTCGGCACCGACAATACCAGCACCGACATCGAAAATTCAGCCGCGGGCAGCCAGGGACAGTGGTTCGAGAGCCTAGTTAGTTTCCTGCAGAACAACCCTTCGATCAACTGGACCTATTGGGCGTTGAACGGCGAAGACAGCTATGCGCTGCTGGACAGCAACTACGATGCGGCGCCGGTCAGCTCCTTGAAGCAATCCGAACTGACCAGCATCCAGTTCCCCTTGAGTGGCGGGTCAACCACGCCGGGCTTCACGCTGGCTTCTTCGGCGAGCACTTTGTCCCTAACTCAGGGCAAGACCGCAACTGACACCATCACGGTGACGGACGTGGATGGATTCACCGGCAGCGTAACGCTTGCCGCCACCGGCCTGCCTACTGGCGTAACGGTTGCCTACGGCACCAACCCCACCACCTCCACCAGCGTGCTCACGTTTACGGCCGCCAGCACGACCGTCACTGGCCCGTTTACGATGACCATCACCGGAACCTCGGGCAGCACGACCGCGACAACCACCATCGTTTTCACCGTGAGCGCCTCATCCAGCTTTACACTGGCTCCATCGGCGTCCACCCTGTCAATTACTCAGGGCAAGACCGCAACCGACACCATCACGGTAACTGACGTGGGCGGATTCACCGGCAGCGTAGCGTTCACTGCATCAGGTATGCCCAGTGGCGTGACGGCAGCGTTCAGCCCGACATCCTCCACCACCTCCAGCGTGCTCACGATGACGGCCAGCAGCACGGCCACCACCGGCGCCTTCACCATCACCGTCACCGGAACCTCCGGCAGTACAACGGCAACCACCACCTTCACCCTCAATGTCAGCTCCGCGACGACGCCGAGCTTCACCCTTGCGCCGTCGGCGAGCACTTTGTCAGTAACTCAGGGCAAGACCGCAACCGACACCATCACCGTAACTGACGTGGGCGGATTCACCGGCAGCGTAACGCTGTCCGCCACCGGCCTGCCCAGCGGAGTAACTGTTGCCTACGGCACCAACCCGACTACCTCGACCAGCGTGCTGACGTTCACAGCCAGCGCCACGGCAACTACCGGTACAGCCACGGTCACCATCACCGGAACCTCGGGCAGCACAAAGGCAACCACCACCATCACTCTGACCGTAGTTTCCTCGAAGCCCAGCACGTGCACCATCGAATACGTAATCTCGCCGCAAAACACGAGTGCCTTTGGAGCAACCATCACCATCGTCAACGGAAGCACTGCGGTGACCAGTTGGACGCTGACCTGGACCTTCGCCAACGGACAGACAGTTTCGCAGCTCTGGAACGGCATTGAAACCCAGAGCGGCGCCAACGTCACGGTAAAGAACGAAAGTTACAACGGCAGCATCGCCGCAGGCGGCACCCTCTCCGGCATCGGCTTCAACGGAACCTGGAACGGAACCACCAACGCGATACCCACGGCCTTCTCGCTCAACGGAACGGCCTGCACCGTTAACTAGCGCCTGAACTCGGCAGCGCCAACTGAAGAAGGAATCAATACGGGGGAGGATGCTATCGCCTTCCCCGTATCTTCCTCATTTTCAGCAGGACGATCGTCGAATCGGGGCAAAACAGGGGACTTCAATTGAAAGGAGATTGTTGTGAACAGAAGGTCATTTCTTCAGATGTTTGCGACTACCTGCGCAGTCTGTCTTATCACCCTCGCTATGACGGTTCCGGCCGCTGCTCAATCGGAATGTTCTTCAACCGTGGGCACGACTTTTGTCGAAGCCCTCGACAGCGGTTTGTACAACTTCCAGATGAATGAGTGGAACTCCAGTTTGAATGAGTGCGTGAACATCAGTGGTTTGGGTTTTACAATCACCACCGCAAGCTTCTCCAGTGCGACGAACGGAGCCCCAGCCACCTACACATCGATCTACCGGGGATGCCATTGGGGCGCTTGCACTGCTTCCAATCCCTTCCCGATCGAAGAGAACAACATCGCTTCGGCAAGCACCAGTGTCAGCATTACGCAGCCCTCCGGCTATAACAATGATTCAGCCTATGACATCTGGTTCAACCAGACTTCGACGACGTCTGGGCAACCGAACGGCACCGAAATCATGATCTGGATCAATCATCAAGGTTCGATTCAGCCCTTCGGCTCGCAGGTGGCCACTGAAACCATCGATGGAGCCAGTTATGAAGTGTGGACAGGCAACCAGAGTTCGTGGAAGATTGTCTCATACGTCGCGACAAACCCTGTAACTTCCGTGAGCAATCTGAATCTTGTGTCCTTCTTCGCCGATGCTGTATCGCGCGGAAGCATGGAAAGCTCATGGTGGCTGATCGATGTCGAGTACGGCTTCGAGATCTGGACTGGTGGTCAGGGCCTGGCTATGAGCGGATTCTCAGTCAGCGCCGCGGCGGGCGGCAGCGGTGGCTCCTGCACCACTGCGCCTTCTGCGCCCAGCGGGCTCACCGCGACGACATCCTCCTCCAGCGTCATCAACCTGAGCTGGACCGCGGATACCGCTCCGGCCAACTGCACCATCAACTCCTATAACGTCTTCCGCAGCACAACCAGCGGATTCACACCGTCCGCGAGCAACCAGATAGCCAGCGGCGTCACCGCTACGAGCTATTCCAGCACAGGTCTTTCAGCTTCGACCACTTACTACTACAAGATCGAAGCGGTTGACGCGTCCGGTACGTCAGCGGCATCGGCTCAAGCCAACGCCACAACTTCGTCATCCGGCGGCGGCGGTTCCGGATGCACCGTTGACTACACGACTTCGCCGCAGAATTCCAGCCAGTTCGGAGCGGCCATCACCATCAAGAACGGATCAACCGCCATCACCAGTTGGACGCTAGCCTGGAGCTTTGCCAACGGGCAGACAGTTTCACAGCTTTGGAATGGCGTTGAAACCCAGAGCGGCGCCAATGTGACGGTGAAAAACGAAAGTTACAACGGCAGCATTGCCGCCGGCGGCACCCTCACCGGCATTGGATT
>JBEKZR010000419.1:0-3144 GCA_049509715.1 Occallatibacter sp.
CGATCAGGATCGAGTCCACCTCGTCCACGATCGCGTAGTAGTGCCCCCGCTGCACGCAATCCTTTAATTCGAACTTCATGTTGTCGCGCAGGTAGTCGAAGCCGAACTCGTTATTCGTTCCGTAAGTGATGTCGGCCGCGTAAGCCGCCCGCCGCTCGTTGTCGTCCAGGTCGTGGACGATCACTCCCACTGTCAGCCCCAGAAACTCGTAGATCTTGCCCATCCACTCCGCGTCGCGCTTGGCCAGGTAGTCGTTCACCGTCACCACGTGAACCCCGTGCCCCGCCAGAGCGTTCAGGTAGCAGGCCAGCGTCGCCACCAGCGTCTTGCCCTCGCCGGTCTTCATCTCGGCGATCTTGCCCTGGTGCAGCACCATGCCGCCGATCAGCTGCACGTCGAAGTGCCGCATCTGCACCGCGCGCCACCCCGCCTCGCGCACCACCGCAAACGCCTCCGGCAGAATCTCCTCCAAAGCCTCCTTCTCCGCCGCGGCCTGCGCAACCGCCCTCTTCTCGGCCGCCTCCCGCGCCTCTGCCTCCTGCCCCTTCGCCCTCAACTCCTCGGGGTTCTCAAACTCCTTCAGCCGCTCTTGAACCAGCTCCGCAATCCGCGCCCGGAACTCCACCGTCTTGGCCCGCAACTCCTCATCCGAAAGCTGCTTCGTAGCCGCTTCCAGTTCGTTGATCTCAGCCACCAACGGCCAAAGTTTCTTCAGCGTGCGCTCGTTCGCCGTGCCAAAAATCTTGGTCAGTACTTTATCGAAAAACACAGGATTCTCCGTCTACCAGTGTAAATGCTGGGGGGTTAAGCGGCCCCACATTGTCGCGATCGCGCAGCTCGCCATCTGGGTGCCCCAGGTCTCGAATTTGAGACTTGGGATCCAAACTCAAAGCCGCTGGGTGCCTTACCCTCGCCTGTAAATGCTGGGTGCCCCACCCTCGCCGCGTTCTTGTCTTTGCGGCTAGGGTGGGATACCACGGACCTCGATGACAACTCAAAGCCGCAGCACTAGCCTGTCAACCGGCTCTCCGCGCCGAATCTTCCTCAGTTGCCGGTGCAGTTGCTTCGTCAGACTCTCCGGACCGCCCTCATCGTCCTCTTTCACGTCCACTTTCTGTCTGGCCTCGATGGCGTGTGAGATGCTCGGCCGCCAAAACGTCTGCAGGAAAAGAAACGCCATTGCCAGGCCCACGGCGGAAGGTTGTACCCCAAAGAGCCGTCTTCCTGTTCGCGTGGAACGCACCCACGGCACGCGGCGGATCAGGTAAAGGCACAGAATTGCCGCTATGGCAACAAACGGCGCGGAGGAAAACAGACTCAAGATAGAGAGAACATCCACATGCATAAGCACCCTCGCAAATCGCAGGCAGAACTTCACAAACGAATAAGTTTCGGCGGCAAAACAGCAAGAAAGCTGCCTTGCAACTCCAAATTAGTTCTGAGGGGATTAGGCGACTTGGAAGGGTGGTGGCCGCTGGAAGAGCGTGTGTAGCGCCGGAGCGTCGGGCGCGCGGCCAACGTACTCATCGGCCAATGGCACAAACAGGCTCAGAGGCGAGATGACTCCGACAAACAGAAGCGGCAGAATCGCCAGCCAATCCGCATTGCCGGAATGGCCGTGCGGAATCAGCAGGCACACCAGCGCGATTCCGATTGCGATCGCCGCAATCAGAATCCATCCCCGCCGCTGCCGGTTTTGAATCATCGTTGAGTATCTCTCGCACTCAGTATACAGCTCTCGCGGCCTTCCGCGATCGATCCTGACCGCGGAGTGTATAACTGGCCTATGAAACCCTTTGGGTACGGCTGGCCCATGTGGACATCCATCGCCATGTGGTGCGTCCTCGAAATCTATTGGGATGTGGCCAAAAGGAACGCCGCTCCGGCCTCCAGTTCGGAGTCCCGGGGATCAAGGTGGCTGCATCTCACGCTAACAAGCGCCGCCCAGCTTCTGATCTTCCTCCCCATTCATGGGCTGAGGCAGCGGTATATGCCCGCCTCCGCCGTCGTCACCGCAACCGGACTCACTCTCAATGCTTTGGGTCTGGCGCTGGCGATCTGGTCGCGCCGATGCCTGGGCCGCTACTGGAGCGGCAATATCACCATCAAGGTCGAGCATCAATTGGTTCGCACGGGTCCCTACCGAGTCCTGCGGCATCCCATCTACACGGCCCTGCTTAGCCTGTACGCGGGCACTACGATTGTTTCGGGCGAGTTGCACGCGCTGATCGGTTTGGCGTTGGTCATCATCGCGTATCTGCGCAAGATAAGGCTGGAAGAGGCGAATCTCATAAGGGCTTTTGGCGCGGACTATCGCGGCTACCGCAGCGAAACCTGGGCTCTGCTTCCAGGGCTATTTTGATAATCCCGCCGGCTGCCGGGTGCCCCCTTCGGCTTGATCTGGGTGCCCCACCTTCGCGGCGTCTTTGTTTTTGCCGCAAGGTGGGATATCTACAACGACAGTCTTTTATTGTTCTTCCCGCATTGACCGCAGCTTCGAGAGGCCACGGTCCGGTAAAACGGGGTTTCACAGCCTCCGGAATAACTCGATCTGGAGGGAGGCCGGATTTTCAACCCCGGCAGAAACCGCGCGGCCATCTCAGCCTGGGTATGTGATGCGCAGGTCAACGCGTCTGGAAACACGATGCCCTGATCAGGATTCGGCCGCCTGCGCAACCCAATCCAGCGGCTTGTGCCGGCCGAGCGTCATGTGCAACCGCGCCGGCTCGCCTCTCTTCAGGTGTAAGTCGCACGAGATCGCGTCCGGCTTGGGTGTCTTCGCCAAAACTCCGGCGGATGCGGTAATCTTTTCGATTCCGTGCCGGACAATCAGCGTGATCTCCTGCTTTCTGAACGAAGTCACCGTCAACTCCGCGGTCCTTGCCTGCATATCCCATGCAAGCCTGTCCACCTTCGCAAAGGTCTTGGCCAGCATTCCATGGATGGATCCCTTCTGCAGCGAGTCGGGAGCGGCAGGCAGGATTTCGATGACGCCGGGCCGCGAGTAGAGGAGCATTTCCATCATGATGGTGGGGATTCCGCCCTGTGCATCGGGCATGGGCCAGGCCCAGGGGTCGTGGGAACAGCGCAGCGTCGTGGCCACGTAGCCCTGCTCAATCAGTTGCCGCAGTTCGGTGTCCACCA
>JBEKZR010000042.1:0-15728 GCA_049509715.1 Occallatibacter sp.
GCGATCTACGTCTCGGCCACGCCGGGGCCGTATGAACTGACCCGCTCGGCGGGAGTCGTGGTGGAGCAGGTGATCCGCCCCACTGGCCTCGTCGATCCGCAGGTCGAGATTCGCCCCGTGAAGGGACAGATCGACGACCTGCTGGCGGAGATTCGCGACCGCGCCAAGCGCAACGAGCGCGTGCTGGTGACCACTCTCACCAAGCGCATGGCCGAGGACCTGGCCGGATACTACACCGAGATCGGCGTCCGCTGCCGCTACATGCACTCCGAGATCGAGACTCTGGAACGGGTGAAGCTCCTCTCCGGGCTGCGCCGGGGCGAGTTCGACGTGTTGATCGGCATCAACCTGCTCCGCGAGGGGCTGGATTTGCCCGAAGTTTCGCTGGTGGCCATTCTGGACGCCGACAAGGAGGGTTTTCTGCGCTCCGCGGGCTCGCTGATCCAGACCATGGGCCGCGCGGCGCGCCACATCGAGGGCCGTGCGATTCTTTATGCCGACCACGTGACCGACTCCATGCGCCGGGCCATCGACGAGACCGACCGGCGCCGGGCCATCCAGAGCGCCTACAACCAGGAAAACGGCATCACGCCGCAATCGATCGTCAGCCAGGTGGAGATGGGGCTGGCCGCAATTCTCAAGGCCGAGTACGGCGATGTAGCCGACGAAGAGACTGCGGGATTGCCGGAACTCCGCTCTCAGGCCGACCTTGACGCCTATATTGTCCGCCTGGAGGCCGACATGCGCGACGCCGCCCGCAAGTTCGAGTTCGAGCGCGCCGCACGCCTCCGCGACTCCCTCAAAGAACTGCGGGAGAAGGAGTTCCTCTTCGGGTGAGGACCCCGGCGAGCCCGGTCCCTATCCGGATGCCAGGATGCCGCTGCGCCACTCCCTCGCGGCATTCCCCACAATATCTCCTGGTTCATGGGCCATAAAACAGTCCTTTCGGGCAACCGGACCGGGACTAGTAACATCTGAGTTGCTTAGTTAGTCAATAGAGCGCCCGTCCATTGCACGGGGCGTGGGGTATGCGGGGACGCCATGGCAATCATCTTATTGGTGGATAACGATCCGCTCCAGGCATTCCTGCGCAAGTCGGCTCTGGAGCGGCGATTTCACCATGTGCAGCGGGTTGGCGATGCCGCCGAGGCTCTTTGCCTGGTGGAGCAGCCCCTGTTTGCGGGGAATCTCGGGCTGGTGATCTCCGGGCTGCACATGCCGGGGATCGGCGGGCCGGCGTTTGTGGCAGAGTTGCATGAGCGGCTGCCCCAAGTACCAGTTCTGGTGCTGGGCAACGGCAGTGAAGCGGCAGACGACTACTCCAGCGATGGCGTACGCTTTCTGGCGCGGCCCATCAGCGGCGAAGAGATTGTGGCCGCGGCGGGCGAGATGTTGGCGCAGCTCGCCTGAGTCGCGATTCAGGAGGCGGAAGCACTCTTGGCTACTCACTCGATGCGCGCAACGGCCGGCGTAGCGCTTTCATGAGAGATGTCCGCTCAAGTTCTCAAGAGGGTCCGGCTGCGGGCGCTCGATCCCCAGTTGTGGCAATGCAAAGAGCGGGCCCTCGAAGCTACGGCACGGACAGCACTTCGAGCAAATAGAAACCTTCGTTGGACGGGGAGCTGGTATAGCGGATTCTGGCGCGGATGGTCGCCTCCGAGGAGAGCCGCTCAAGAGTGTCCTTCGGCGCTTTCCTGTAGAAGTCCTTCAAAAGGTCAAAGCCGTTGCTGTTTCCCAGCGAGCGAAGGACGAGGCTGATCGCGCGTCGCGGCTGCATGCCGGGCGGGTAGTGGGGCAGGCGGGCGCGGGGTATGCCGAGATTCCTGCATTGGGGGCCATTCGGGTTAGTGGTGCGAATGCAGAAATCGATGTTGACGCATTCCTTTATCGTTCTCCCGAGGCAGGTGCTCTCGAGGGGCTCGGGAAGCCAGACCAGGACTATGCTGTTAGCCCCGCCAGCGAAGTCTGGCGCCTGCACATAGAGCGTCTGTTCCATCTCGGTGGAGTCCGGCTGGCTGGCAGACGCCGGAGCCGAGATAACGGGGGAAGGCGACGCAGCAAGCGCAGGCGCCACGGCGCAGACGAACGCGGCGAGGAGGGCATTTACGAATCGAGCAGAAGACACTGGTGTGGGTTTCATAGCGGTGGAAACAATGCAGCTATTGTGCCACAGGGCGAAGCGCTCCAGTGAGATTTCCGCGGCGTGATTGACCGCAATATTCCCTCCACCCTTAGTGTGAGCCAAATCACTCAAGAAGAGCTTATGATGGATTGAGAACACCCTCGTTGGGAGGCCATTTGGCTCCCCGCTCACGTGCGAGAATCATCGTGGAGTCTGAATGGCAGCGTTCGGTAGTCTTGCTCTTCTCATTGCCTTGGCGCTGGCCGCCTACAATCTGCTGGCGGGGGCACTGGCGCTGCGGCTGATTGCGACCGGACAGCCGGCGGCGATCTCGCCCGAGCGGCTGGCCGATACGGCGCGGCGGGCCGGGATCGCCGGCTTTCTCGCCGTCACTGCGGCCGCCTTCGCGCTGGTCTGGTCGGTTTTTGCCAACGATTTTTCCATTGCCTACATCACGGAGCACTCGAATCGCGCTCTGCCCGGAGCGTATAAATTTTCTGCGCTGTGGAGCGGCCAGGAGGGCTCGCTGTTGTTGTGGGCGTGGCTGCTGGCGGCCTACGGCTTTGTCTTGCGGCTGACGCACAAGACCGACGTGAAGCTATACGCCTACGCGGGGACGATTCTGGCCGGAATTCAGGTGTTTTTCCTGGCGGTGCTCAACTTTGCCGCGCCGCCGTTCGCGCTGCTGCAGGGCGCCGTCCCGGACGACGGCAACGGGCTGAATCCGCTGCTTCAGTACCCGGAGATGGTGATTCATCCGCCCATGCTTTACCTGGGCTATGTGGGCTTCTCTGTTCCCTTCGCCTTTGCCCTGGGCGCGCTCATGATGCGCTATCCCGGCGAGAAATGGATCAAGGTGACGCGCGTCTGGACCATGGTGACCTGGCTGTTTCTCACCGCGGGCATTTTCCTGGGCATGCACTGGGCCTACGCCGTGCTGGGTTGGGGCGGCTACTGGGGATGGGACCCGGTGGAGAACGCCAGCTTCATGCCCTGGCTGACCGGAACCGCCTTTTTGCACTCCGTGATGATGCAGGAGAAGAAAGGCATGATGAAGAGCTGGAACGTCTGGCTCATCTTCTCTACCTTCCTGCTGACGATGCTGGGCACGCTGCTGACTCGCGCCGGGCTGGTGAGTTCGGTACACGCGTTTGCGGAGTCGCCCATCGGCACGTGGTTTGTGGTCTTCATGGGGATCGCGCTGGCGGTGTGCATCTTCACTTACGTCCTGCAGCGCAGCCACCTGAAGAGCGAACATCATCTGGAGTCGCTGGTGAGCCGCGAGTCCAGCTTCCTGTTCAACAATCTTGTGCTCCTGACCGCCTGCTTCGTGATTCTGTGGGGAACGCTGTTTCCGATTCTTTCGGAGTACGTGGTGGGCAACAAGGTCACGGTGGGCGCTCCGTGGTATAACCGCGTGGCCGTGCCCATCGGCCTGTTTCTGCTGTTTTTGACCGGAGTTGGCCCGCTGCTGCCGTGGAGGGCCACGTCGTTCCGGAGCATACGGCGGAATTTTGTGCTGCCGGTGATCGCGCTTTGGGCCACGGTGCTCGTCTGCCTTGCCGTGGGCGTGCGGCCATGGAAAGATGGCGCCTTCGACACCGGCAACTTCTACGCGCTGGTGGCCTTTGCGGTGAGCGCGGGCGTGTTGACCGCCATCCTGAGCGAGTTTCTGCGCGGAGCCGGGGTCATCTCGCGCCAGACCAGGCGCAACCTGGTTGTGGCTACGTGGCTGCTGACGCGCCGCAATACACGCCGCTATGGGGGCTACATCATCCATATCGGCGTGGTGATTATCGTGGTGGGGCTGGCCGGCTCGGCCTTCAATCGCAATGTGGAAAGCGAGCTGGGGTTGCACGACAAGCTGGCAATCGGCCCCTATACGCTGGAGTGCGTCGGCTTTACGCAGGATTCCAATCTGAACTACAACTCCGAATACGCCATGCTCGATGTCTGGAAGGACGGCAAGAAGCAATTCCAGATGACTCCGGAGAAGCGGGTCTACCTGGCCAGCGGACAGCCGCAGACCATGGTGGCCATTCACTCGACTCCGAACTGGGACCTGTACGTGGTGTATGAAGGCACAAATCCTGACAGTGGGCAACCGATTATCAAGGCGTTTCTGAATCCTCTGGTGGGATGGATCTGGGCCGGACTGGCAGTGCTGGTCTTTGGCACGCTGGTGGCGCTGGTTCCCAGTTTGAGCCCAGCAATGGCTGCTCTGCGCGTGCCGGCACGCACGATTCCCTCAGAGCCGGCGCTGAAGGGGGGCAGCTTATGAGAACCTTCCGGTCTCTTACTTTTTGGATGAGAGCTGTGCAGGCGGGTGTGCTGGCCGTGGCCGTCTGCTTTTCGATGGGCGCCACAGATGCAAGTTCGCGCTTCAACGATCTGGGGCACCGGCTGATGTGCACTTGCGGCTGCGCGCAACTGCTGGGCGAGTGCAACCATGTGGGCTGCCCGGAGTCCGGGCGAATGCGCGACGAGCTGAGCGCGGCCATCGCCGCAGGCAAGAGCGACAAGGAGATTCTGGCCTCGTTTGCAGCCAAGTACGGGGCGACGGTGCTGGCCGCGCCCACCACGCAAGGCTTCGATCTGGTGGCCTGGATCGCGCCCTTCGCGGTCTTCGCGGCGGCGCTCCTGGGCACCATTCTGCTGGTGCGGCGGTGGGCGAATTTGTCAGTGGGCAAGACGCAGACTGCCATCCCCGACCCGGCGAATGAGGACCCGGCCGACCGGGCGCGGCGCGAAAAGATTCGCCGGGAGACCGGCATCGACGGAGGGTTTTGAGCGATGACGGAAAACAGTGGACAGTGGTCAGTGAACAGTGAACAGTGGACATTAGCGCCTTGGGCGGAGGTCATTGCACCATGACGCCGACTATGGGCTTGATTTGCGGATTGCTGTTGACGTTCGCGCTCGTCGTGTACACCTTCTGGCCGGAGAACGGCTTTGCCAGCCAGCGCGAGAAGACCCGCCTGGATTACCTGCTGGAACGCAAGGAGCAGCTTTACGAGAACCTGCGCGACCTGAACTTCGAGTACCGCGCCGGCAAGTATCCTGAAGAGGATTTTCAAGCCCAGCGGGCGCAGCTTGAAAACGAGACGGCGCTGCTGATGGCCGAGATCGAGCATTTGCAGCAAGCATGAGAACCGCCAGGCTGCGCGCACATTTCGATGCACCTTACGACTGAAGGATTCCCTCACGACCATGAAATCGACCCGGATTATTCTTCGCATTTTTGCTTTGAGCCTGCTGTTCGCAGGCGCATTGGCGCAGGCCGCAACCGTCACCGGCACGGTGACCGACAAGACCACCGGCAAGCCCGCCGTGGGCGATGCCGTGGTGCTGGTGGACGTGCAGGCCGGCATGGGCGAAGTGGCCCATGCGACGACCGACGCCCACGGACACTATTCGCTGAACGAGCCCGGCAGCGGTCCCTATCTGGTGCGGGTAACCCACCAGGGCGCCGGCTACTTCATCGCCGCGCCGCAGGGCGGCGCGCATGGCGACATTCCCGTGTATGACGTGGCCGCCAAGGTCCAGGGCGTCTTTATCGAGGCGGACGTGCTGGAGGTGGAGAGCCAGAACGGCCAGCTCACGATGACCGAGCGGTACTTCGTCCACAACACCAGTTCGCCTCCTCTGACGCAGTGGAGCGCGCGTTCCTTCGAGATCGTGGTGCCCGTCGAGGCGGTGATTGACGGCGCGGAGGCGCAGCGGCCCAGCGGCCTGCCCACCAGCATCAAGCTGGACCCCGATGGGCCAAAAGGGCATTATGCGTTCAACTTCCCCATCCAGCCCGACGACGGCGAGAAGGACACGCTCTTCCAGTTGAGCTATCACCAGCCCTACGCGAGCGGCAAGTTCACTTTTAAGGCGGAGGAGACCCTGCCTGCCGATAACGTGGCTATCATCTTGCCCAAGAGCATGACGTTCACGCCCGGGTCGGGAACGGCATTCAAGCCCGTTCCGCAGGACCCCGGCGTCCAGACCTTCGTGGCCAAGAACGCGATTCCGGGCAAGGCAGTGGAATTCACCATTTCAGGGGAAGGGTCTATTCCACGCGAAGCGCAGGGTGCGCAGGCCGGGGACAATGGCGCGTCTGACACCAGCGGGCCGGGCTCGAGCGTAGCGGGCAACCAGCCTGGCGGCGGCATCGGTAACCCCATCAATACACCCGACCCGCTGAGCAAGTACAAGAGTTGGATTCTGGGCGGGCTGGGACTTTTGCTGGTCGTTGCCGCGGCCTTCCTGCTGCGCAAGCCGGCAGGCTTACCCGCCACTGGCGCAGCGGCCGATGCCGGAACAGGAGCTTACCCGGCCTTTGGTTCACAGGCGGCAAAGCACACCGCCCTGCTCAATGCGCTGAAGGAAGAACTGTTTGCTCTGGAAAGCGAAAAGATCTCCGGCACGATTGCGCCTGAGGAGTACGCGCAGATGAAAGCGGCGCTGGAGACTGTGCTGCGGCGGGCGTTGAAGAGAAGCTAGTTGTCAGTTTTCAGTGGTCAGTTGAGTGTTTTCCCTGCCGGGGGCTGCACCAACCTCCGTGGATGCGCTACGCTGAGTTCGTAAAGAGCAAATGACAAGCTTCCAGGTCCGCAATCTTCTCATCTGGCCACTGACCTCGGACGACTGACAACTGACCACTGAAAACTGAGAACCGGATTTATGAAGACCCTCCTTCGCACGCTGCTTTATCTCGCGCTTATCGTATGGCTGGGCGCGGAAATCTTCTTTCCCGTCGTGGCCGCCATCACTTTCACCGCGCTGCGGCCGGACACGCATACGGCCGGGTCGATTGTGGGCGAGTTGCTGCGGATTCTGCACGGCATGGGACTGGTGTCGGGGATGGTGGCTCTGGCTTTGCTGGCGCTGGCCCCGGCCTGGGCCATCTACAAGCCGCGAACGGTGCTGGCGCCGATGGGACTGATCGTGCTGATGATCGGCCTCACCATCTACTCGCAGTTCGCGATCATTCCGGCCATGGAGCGCGATCGGATCGCCGCCGGCGGAGCCATCGATGCGGTGGATGCCGCCAATCCCAGCCGCGTGCATTTCAACAAGCTCCACAACCGCAGCGAGCACGCGGAGGAAGCGATCTTGCTGCTGGGGCTGGCGGTGGTGGTGCTGCTGGCTAAGGCGGAGACAGCGCGTGTCTGAGCACACCGGCGTCTTGAGTGCGTCACAGCCCCTCGCGTCCGGCTCCTGCTAGACTTTTCCCACAGGAGACAGATCGGCATGCCGCCCGCACGTGAAATTGCAACCTCCGCCACCATCCTGACTAACTCGCCCGCTCAGATACGGGAGCGCATGGCTGCCGGGCGCATTTCATGGACCGGCCCGCTGCTGCTGGTGGCTGGGCGCTCCGCCCTGTGGCTGGCATTGCAATCCCTGCTGGCGCTGGTTTTTCTTGCCCAGCACCGCCCCCATCCAATGCAGGCGGCCGGCCAATGGTGGCCCATCTACGCCAACCTCGGCGACCTCGGCTGTCTTCTCGGCATGCGGTACTTCACGCGCAAGGAAGGCATCCGTCTCCGCGACCTCATCGGCCCGATTCGCATGCGCTGGGGACGCGACCTCTTCCTCGGGCTCGGCCTTTTGATCCTCGCCTTTCCGTGCGCCATGTTCGGCAGTTATCTCGCGCAGATATTGGTGTACGGCTCCCTGGCCAGGACCCCCGTGGAGTTCATCCTGCAACGGCACTCCCTGCCCCTCTGGGCCACGGTGTACAGCTTGACCGTGTGGTGGATCATCCAATCGCCCACCGAGGACATGACTTACCAGGGATATGTGCTCCCCCGGCTGGAGGCGCTCACGGGCCGCACCTGGATCGCCTTCTCCATCGTCGCGTTCTGGTTTTCCGCGCAACACTGCATGTTCCCCTTCATTCCCGATTGGCGATACGTGGCGTATCGCTCCATTATGATGCTTCCTATCGTCCTTTTCGCCATGCTGGTCTATCTGCGCATCCGCCGTCTGTCGCCCCTGATCCTTGCGCATTGGCCCATGGACATTTCGGTTGCGATCATGACCGGCACCCATCTCGGGGCCGTAATGATGGCCGGTACCCATTAGAGCGGCTCCACAATTGCTGTACCCCGAAGCCACTGCCGCTGTGTGGCTTTTTCCTCAAGAAAAAGCCACGTTGCTCGATGCCGGCTAGGGCACGTGAATTGTGGAACTGCTATAGAGAACCTCGCGCAGGCGCCGGAATCTGCCGCCACGAAAGATTCTCCGGCCCCTGATCTCTGTATGATTGAAGTGCATGAAGACTGGCATTATCGGACTGCCGCAGGTAGGCAAGACATCGCTGTTCAAGATTCTGACCAAGGCTAGGCTGGAAAGCGGCCACGCGAACCCGCGTGAGGCGCATATCGGCGTGGCGCGCGTGCCCGACGAGCGGCTGGACAAGCTGTCGGCGCTTTATTCGCCGAAGAAGACCACCTACGCCTCGGTTGAATTCGTGGACGTGGCCGCCATCGGGCAAGAGGCGCTGAAGGAGACCGCGTTCCTGGCCAGCCTGCGCCAGGTGGATGCGCTGATTCACGTGCTCCGCGTCTTTGCCGACGACTCGATTCCGCACGTCGGCCCCATCGATCCCTTACGCGACATCAAGAACGTCGAGTTCGATCTGATGGTCAGCGACCTGACGCAAATTGAGAAGCGTCTGGATCGCGTGGAAAAGGACCTGAAAAAGCAGCGCACCGGCGAGCTGGAGCGGGAACATGCGCTGCTGTTGCGGTCGAAAGAGTCGCTCGAAAAGGAGCAGCCGCTGCGCGAACTGGAGATGACGGCCGAGGAGAAGAAGCTCATCAAAGGCTTTATGTTCCTTTCGCAGAAGCCCATCCTGTATGCGCTCAACATCGGCGAGAGCGCCACGCTAGGCGCGGACTTGGAGGCGGCGGTAAGCCGCTTCAAGCTGGAGGACGCAGCCCACCGGCCCAACGCAGGGGCCACCGCCATCTGCGGCAAGGTGGAGGCCGAACTGGCGGAGATGGACGAAGCCGAGGCGGCGGATTTCCTGGAGAGTTACGGGCTGCGCGAGAGCGGCCTGGTGCGACTGATTCGCAAGAGCTACGAACTGCAAGGACTCATCAGTTTCTTCACCGCCGGAGAGGACGAATGCCGCGCCTGGACGGTGCCGGTGGGATCGAAAGCTCCGCAGGCCGCCGGAGTCATCCACACGGACCTGGAGCATCACTTTATTCGCGCCGAAACCATCCGCTGGGACAACCTGCTGGCCGCGGGCTCCGAGGCGGCGGCGAGAGCCAGGGGCACGCTGCGCCTGGAAGGCAAGGAGTACGTGGTGCAGGACGGCGATGTGTTGCACATCCGGCACAGCGGTTAAGGTTGTGTTTTATAAGGATGGTAGGCTGTATGAATGACGAAAGGCTCTTGGCGCCTCGACCGCTCACTTCAGAAGAATTGGCGTTGCTGAATTGGGTCCTGGAGCATGGGTTGCCAGAAGCCAAGATCTTTGCGCCGCAAGTCGAGAAGATTCGCGCCACTCGCTGGTGTGATTGCGGATGCCCGAGCATTAAATTGCATGTTGATAAAGATGCTCCGTTGGGCGCGAGTTCCGACAGCGTTATTTCAGATGTTCTTGGACTGACACCCGAAGGGAAGAGAATAGGCGTGCTCCTTTTTCAGAAAGAAGGAAAGCTCTCCATTCTGGAGGTATATTCGTTGGATATTATCGAGGGGGACTGGGGATTTCCCGTTTACGATAGTCTGCAAACATGGGAGGATATGGGTCGTTCCACGATGAGAATCTCGCCGTAAGGAATGCACCATTGCTGAAGCTCTCCCTCATTCTCGGCGCGATTGCCGGGCTGGCTGCCGTTCGGATTGCCGCTCTCTGGCGGCGTGGCGCTTTACGTCGCCGCCACCGGCCTGGCGCCCGAGGTCAACCGCAAGCGGGGCATCCGCATGGCGCTGGTGTTTTTCGCGGGCGTGGGCGCATTCCTATTGCTGCGCTTGATTTTGCCTGCGCTCTAGCTTGAGCCGCTGCGTCCCAAGCCGAATCTTCCCGCGTAGAGCCTTGCCAACAGCCGCGCGTAGTCCCAGGCTACCTTGAAGTTGGCTTTGCTTGCGCCCCGGTAGCGTTGCCCGAAGGCGAACGGAATCTCTGCGACCGACCGGATGCGCCCGCGCACCAGAACCTCCAGCAACAGCTTGAAGCCGGACGGCTGGAAGGCAATTCCGTCGATGCACTCGCGCCGCACCAGGAAGAATCCGGTCATGGGGTCTTTGGCGCGAATCCCCGATCGCTGTATTGGCCATGTGGCCCAGACTGCGAGGGCGGAGAGCAGCTTTCTGACCGGATTCCACGCGCCCAGCTGCCCGCCCGCGGTGTAGCGGCTGCCGATCGCCAGGTCGTGGCCCGCCTGGATGGCCGCTAGCAATTGCGGCAGCAGCTCCGGCGGATGCTGCAGATCGGCGTCCATCACGCCCAGAATCGCGGCATCCGTGCGTTGCCAGCCGTAGAGGACGGCGCCAGATAATCCCCTCTCCCCCTTGCGCACCAGCAGGCGCACGCGCGGGTCTTCAATCGCAATGGCGGAGACCACTTCGCCGGTTCCGTCGCGGCTGTCATCATCGACGACCAGAATCTCGTAGGAAATCTCGAGGGGATCGAGGACGGAACGGACATGATCGAGCAAGCCGCCGATGTTCCCGGCTTCGCAGAGCGTGGGAATCACGAGCGCCAGCTTTTCCCGCGCGCATTCCGGCTCGCGAGCCGACGGCGTGACCAGCGTTGTCCCTCTATCCCCGTACATGTAGGATCGTTTTATCACTGCGAATGAAGTTTTGTAGCCGAAGGTAAGTATACGGAGTTCCTACGCTTGAAGCGACACAATTTCCTCGCCGATTTTCTGCTGATCCTGGTTTTTACCGCGCTTGGCTTTGCGGCCATGGGCTACCATCCCGGCGCGGAAGATGACGGCGTTTATTTGACAGCGGTCAAGGCGGATTTGAACCCGCATCTCTTTCCCCACGATGCGGCCTTCTTTCAGTTGCAGATGCGCAGCAGCGCCTTCGACGCGTGGATGGCGCACTTTGTGCGTTTCACCGGGACTCCCCTGGCCTGGGCGGAACTACTGTGGCAGTTGACCTCCATCTTCCTGGTCTTGTGGGCCTGTTGGAGCATTGTCCGCCGGCTCTTTGATGGAGCCGCGGCGCGCTGGGCGGGAGTTGCCATGGTGGCGGCCATGTTGACGCTGCCGGTGGCCGGGACCGCGTTGTGCCTCATGGACCAGTATCTGCAACCGCGCAATCCGGCCACGGCTCTGATCCTGTTTGGCGTCTCGCGGATTTTAGCCGGGAGACGATGGCAGGCCGTGCCGTTTTTGGGACTCGCAGTCTTGCTGCACCCGCTGATGGCGGTTTTCGGCATTTCTTTCTGCGCCGTGCTGACGCTGACGCTCTCTGAACCTTTGCGCGCGCGGCTTCGGCGTCTGCGCGCACGCATGCTTCCGGAGCAAGCCGCTCCGGTTGCGGCGGTCCTTCCCTTCGGATGGATCTTCGATCCCCCCACGTCAACCTGGCTGGAGGCATTGCGCAGCAGGCGCTGGTTTCGCCTCTACCAGTGGAAGTGGTACGAATGGGTGGGCGCCATCGCGCCGCTGGCGCTGTTCTGGCTTGTGGCACGCATCGCCCGCAAACGCGGGGAAACGAATCTGGCCCGTTTCGCGACGGCGATTTTCATCTTTGGCGTCTTCCACCAAGCAGTGGCGATGGTCCTTCTCGGTCCCCGTGCGCTCATCGTCTTCAGCGCCCTGGAGCCGATGCGCTACCTTCACCTGGTTTATGTTTTCTTGGCGCTGGTGGGCGGCGCCTACCTGGGCAGATATGTTCTGAAGGCGCGAATCTGGCGCTGGGCGCTCTTCCTGCTGCTGGCCAACGGCGGCATGTGCCTGGCGCAACGGCAACTCTTTCCGGCCAGCGAACACCTTGAGCTCCCCTTCTCGGCGTCTGCCAATCCATGGCTGCAAGCCTTCGATTGGATCAAGCGCCATACGCCCGAAGACGCGTACTTCGCTCTGGACCCGCGGTACATGGCCGCTCCCGGCGAAGACTTTCACAGCTTCCGGGCTTTGGCTGAGCGCAGCCAGTTGGCCGATGACATCAAGGACACCGTGGTCATCACCAAGGTTCCCGAGCTGGGGCCCGCGTGGAAACGGCAGTTGGAGGCGCAGGAAGGCTGGCCGCGCTTTCGGCTTGCGGACTTCGAGCGGCTGAAGGCGGAGTTCGGCGTGGACTGGGTGCTGGTTTCGTATCCCGCGCCGCCAGGCCTGGCCTGTCCATGGCACAACGGCGTTCTGGCGGTCTGCCGGATTCCGTAGACGGTAGACAGTTATTAGTGGTCAATGAACAGTGGTTAGTTCCCTGCCTGCGCTGTCTGTCCTCCGGGGATGAAAAGAGTTAGGATCAGGAAACTGCCGGTACAATGAATGTACTGTTTCATGTAGCCAGGATGCGGCAATTCCTGACCACTGATCGCTGTTCACTGTTCCGGCACGGAGACGCTCGATGCTCAACCTTTCCCAGCGGCTGATTCTCGGCTGTGTGCTGCTAGCCGGCCTCATGGTGGGGCTGGTGGCGGTTGCTCACCGTGCCCTTGCGGCGGCGGGGCAGGTCAAATTGGCATGGGCCTTCGTTCTGGCTGCGCTGCTGGTTGAGGCCCTGACCGTCTTCTTTGTGCTGGGCCCCATCCACATGCTGGCCAGGGACACCCGCAAGATTGCCGGGGGCAACCTGGAGCACCGCATCGAGTGGCGCAGCCGCGACGACTTCGGCGTCATTGCCACCGAGTTGAACCGCATCGCTCTCCGGCTCAGGGATCTGCGCGATTCCGAGGCCGGACGGCGGCAGATGGAGTTTCAACTCTCCGACGCGGTGCTGCAATCCATCTTCGAGCCCATTATCGTGACCGACGGCAAGGGCCACGTGCTCAAAGTGAACCAGGCCGCGGCCGATATCCTGGGGGACGCCGCCACCGACCGCATGGCGCTGGCCAAAGCGCCCGGCGGCGACAAGATTCTGAGCGCCATCCGCGATGCCGTCTCCATGCAGAAAGCGGTGGCTGCCGAGGACGAAGCATCCATGCTGCCGATGCGGATCGGCAAGCAGGAGCGCAGCTTCCGCCTCCGCACTACGCCCATGCGCGACTCTGAGGGGCGGCTGCTGGGCACGGTTACCACGCTGGAAGACGTGACCAGCCTGCAGGACACCGACCGCTTCAAGACCCAGTTCATCACCGTGGCCAGCCGCAAGCTGCGCGACCCTCTGCTGCAGTTGCGGCGCGGGCTTTATGCCCTGAGCCAGGGCTTTGGCGGGGAGTTGCAGCCGCTGCAGACTGAATTGGTGGCCCAGGCCAGCCAGGAGTCGGAAAAACTGGACGATATTATGGGCGACCTAATTGAAGTGGCCGAACTCGACACCGGCAAGCGCGAATTCAAACTGGAACGGCTGCGCCCTCTGCAGGCCCTGAGCGAGGCCCGCGACCGGTATTGCGACGAGGCTGCGCGGAGGCGTATCCGGGTGGAAGTGAAGGCCTACGCCGATCTGTCTGTTGTGCAGGCTGACCGCAGGGCGTTGCGCTCCATCCTGGACAACCTGCTGTCGAATGCCCTTCGCTATACAGAGGCAGAGGGCGAGATTCTGCTGGCCGCCGAGGAGGTAAAGGACTTTGTCCAGTTCACCGTGCGGGATACCGGCCGCGGCATCGAGACGGAGCGCCTGAGCACGATCTTTGACCGTTTCAGTGCATTTTCAGAGAGCGGCTCCGGCCTGGGGCTGGCGCTGGTGCGGCGGCTGGTTGAGTCGCTGGGCGGGCAGATCGCTGTGGAGAGCCGCCTGGGGCACGGAACCACCTTCCGGTTTACTCTTCCCGTGGCGGCGGTGGGTGAAGTCCATCATCCGGTAGAGGTGGGCTGAGCCATGGCAGAGATCCAATTAGAGAAGCAGCAGGAACCCGCCAGGCTGCGCATCTATATCGGGGCGGCGCCCGGCGTGGGCAAAACCTACGACATGCTCAACGACGCCTATAACCTGGTCCACCAGCAGGGAGTGGACGTGGTCATAGGCCTGGTGGAACCCCACGGCCGCAAAGAAACCGAAGACCGCATCCGCGACCTGGAGATCGTGCCCCAGCGCGTGATTCCCTACCGCGGCGTGAATCTGAAAGAGATGGACGTAGACGCCATTGTGGCCCGCCATCCCAACACCGTGGTGGTGGACGAGCTGGCCCACACCAACGTCCCGGGCAGCAAGAACCGCAAGCGCTACGAGGATGTGCTGGAGCTGCTCGATGCCGGCATCAACGTCATGACCGCGGTCAACATCCAGCACCTGGAAACGCTCAACGACGCCGTCAGCCGCTCGGCCAACACCACGATCCGCGAGACCATCCCCGACAGCTTCCTCAAGCGCGCCAATGAGGTGGTGAACGTGGATGTGACCGTGGACGAGCTGCGTAACCGCCTGCGCCAGGGAAAGATTTATGCCGCGGAAAAGGTGGAGCAGTCGCTGGCCAACTTCTTCCGCAAGGGCAACCTGAACCTGCTCCGCGAGCTGGCCCTGCGCACCACCGCCGAGCAGGTGGGCAACCAGGAATCTCAGTACCGCCGCACGCAGGGGCTGGAACAGGCGTCGATCCCGGAGAAGGTGATGGTGTGCCTCAGCCCGCGGCCGGGCACCGAGCGGCTGCTGCGCGTGGGCTCTCGCATCGCCGGACGCCTGGCCAGCAACTGGTACGCCGTCTACGTCACCCGCCCCGAAGATGACAAAGGCCACGGCGACCCCGAGGCCTACCAGCGGCTGGAAGTGTACCAACGCATGGCCCGCGACCTGGGCGCCAAGGTAGTCACGCTCACCGACCGCAACGTCTCCGACGCCCTCATCCGCTTTGCCCAGCAGGAGGGCATCTCGCATGTGGTCTTCGGCCAGACGGCCCGTTCCCGCTGGGAGATCTTCCTGCGCGGCTCGGTGCTCAACCGCTTTCTCTCCGAGGTCCGCGACGTGACGGTGCAGGTGGTTCCAATGGAGAAGCCGCTGCGCCGGGGCTGAGGCGGATATTGCTCGCAGAAGACCCGGATTCGTTTCTCAGTTTTGAAACAACGAGCCGATGGCGTCAACGATTATGGTGCCTGCGGCTAAATTCGATAAGTTATTCGGATTCTATGCTTGTTGGGGGTCGAGATCCCCAGGGAGCGGTTCTGTATACGGAATGCTGCCGTCGGAGGCGTGGACGATGCGCATGAGTTCGCCGCGATCAAGCCAAATGAGGCAGCACTCCTCGCAAGAGCCGATGACCACGTTGCCGGGGCCGGCATAGAAGTGCGCGTCCATCGGACGGTGACACTGTGGGCAGTCGATCTTGCGACGCAGGTCTTCGCTGTCGGATGCGGGCTGGACCGTAGTGGCTCTTCCGCCCGTATCGGCCTGCAACTCCTCGACAAGAACTTCAAATACCGGCATTGAAATCAACATGCCACGGCATCCGGTGCAGTAGATGATGCGCACTTTGGCAATGGCGGCGTGCACCAGAGGAACCTTGCATAACGGGCAGTCCTGGCCGGACGGCTCACCGAGAACTCGC
>JBEKZR010000420.1:0-3120 GCA_049509715.1 Occallatibacter sp.
ACTCATCATCCGCTCCTCCGCCTTTGCGGATGGGGGTGGTGGTGTAGCAGCCGGCGGCGTGAATGGCGGAGGAGCGGATGATGAGTCCCATGCGAATGTGCGATGCTTTCCTTGGGCGCGGATTGTGCTGTATGGACCGCATCCTAACAGTGGACAGTGGGCAGTGAACAGTGGTCAGTGATCGGCTTGAGGCATCAGAAGATGAAACGGCTTTTCCCAGTTGCGCTGCTTGTTGCGGGTTTCCTGATGGTTGTTGCTCCGCGCCTGACAGCCCAGGCGCCGGCGAACGGCGATCCGGCTCAATCCGGCCAGAACAAGCCGGCTACGGACGCTCAAAAACCAGCGGGCGCACAGCCGCAGAGGGAGTCCAATCCGTTTCCCGAGGACACAAGCACGGTTCCGGTGATGCCCTCGAAGACAACCCCGGCACTGCCCGAAGGAACCTATTACGAGCCGGAAAGCCCTGGAATCCCGTTGCCGGGTGAGGACCTGGACCCTGTCCGCAGTCCGGACGACCCTGCCCCGGCCGCCGGGAGCGGGAAGACGGAGGATTCCAGCTCCAGCCTCACGGGCATGGAGAAGCTGCTGCCCCCGCCGGATGACAATCAGCCGGAGAAAAAGAGAAAGCTGGCCGTCAAGGAGCCCACACACCAGGAAGCAGCGTCAAAGGATATCGATGTGGGCAGCTATTATTTGCAGACCAAAAACTGGAGGGCGGCTCTTTCGCGCTACGAGTCCGCGCTGGTGCTGGACCCGGAGAATCCCGAGGTTTACTGGGGACTGGCCGAGGCGGAGCGCCACCTGGGCGACTTTGCGGACGCCCGCACACACTATCTAAAGTTGCTGGACTACGATCCGGACGGGCCGCACGGCAAGGAAGCGCGCAAGGCGATGAAGGATCCTGAGATTGCGAATGCGAAGGCGGCTGCGACGGAGCAGCCGGCGGCGGAAACGCCGAAGCCGTGAGCGCGGGCTCGGGCTATCTCGCCTCCCACTCATCGCGATGAAGCTGCGATGAATGGGGCACAGCTTCCAAGTTATGCAACGTTTTTTTAGAAGCCGGCCCAGCGAAGATAGGTTGCGATGATGGGCTGTCCCCACAAGCTGCTGACGATGCCCCCGATGCAGAGAAAAGTGCCCAGCGGCAGTTTGCTGAAGGCCCAGGTCTCGGAGTCCCGACGCGCCGACGGGACCGCCAGCAGAACGACGGCAGCCAATGCTCCCAACACGATTCCCAGGCCGAAGGCGAGCAGCGCGCCGGGCAGGCCGAGCCACGCGGCTAAAAGGGCCATCAGCTTAGCGTCGCCCAAGCCGATGCCCTCGCGGCGGCGGACGAGCCAGTAGAGCCAGCGGATGAGAAGGATGAGGCCGGCGGCGGCGAGAACCTCCAATAACCTTTCGCCAATGCGAATCCAGAGTTCCGATTGTTCTCGTAGAGATGTCCGCAATAACGATTCACAGAAAATTGGGAACGCAAAACCTAACGCGATTCCCGGCATAGTGACAGCATCAGCAATCCAAAAATGCTCCGCATCAAGGACTGCAATTCCGACTAGCAACCAAAGAAAAGTAATGGTTCCGATTGCGGGTATGAATCCAAAGTATGAACGGCCAATTACGAATTGCGTAGCAATATCTGGAGCTTGAATTTGTGTAAGAAGACGCCATCCGACAAGCGCCCAGAGCCCTACCACCGCCAGCTCCACCAGCGGATAACGCCAGCCGATCCAGGCGCGGCAGATGCGGCAGCGTCCGCGCAGGGCGAGCCAACTGACCACCGGCACGTTTTCCCACCAGGCTAGCGTGTGATCGCAATGGCGGCAGTGGGAACGGGGCCTGACGACGCTCTCTCCCTGCGGCCAGCGGCTCAGACACACGTTCAGGAAGCTGCCAAAGGCCAGCCCCAGAAGGCCCGCAAAGATCGTTCCAAGAATGCGAATCATGCGCGAGGTTGAGTATACGGCTTCGTATTGATTGGGCGGGTTGAGATTCTCGGTTTCCCACCCATGCGCCAGAAAAAAAGGCGCATGGATGGGGCACGAAGCGTTTGTGGGAGCGGGGGAGATTGTAAAGAACGAAAAAAAGCAGCAGGTATTTGTCTCCCACCCCAGATCACCCCAACGACGAGAACCTGTCGCTCCACCCCAAGAAGCAAAGACCGCTTCTTGGGGACCCCGGTGTGGGGACCCCGAAGCCGCAAAAACAAATATGCGGCGAGGGTGGGGCACACAGCATTTTGGGTTGGTGCCGCAAGGTAGACTGGAGGTGCATGGACCTTCCGCCTGAAAGCTCCAACGCACAAACTTCCGCGCCGCAGAACGCCACCGACCCGGCGCGGACGGCGGCCCTGTTTGAGCAGTCGGTCAAGATCATGGCGCGGCTGCGCGCTCCCGATGGGTGCCCCTGGGACCGCGAACAGTCCTTCGATTCGATCCGCAAATACACGCTGGAAGAGACCTACGAGGTCTTCGACGCCATTGAGCGGCGCGACTGGCCGCACCTGGCCGAGGAACTGGGCGATTTGCTTTTGCAGGTGCTGTTTTATGCGGAGATGGCGGCCAACGAGGGCCATTTCACCATCGCCGAGGTGCTCGACCACCTGAATGACAAGCTGGTGCGGCGGCATCCACACGTGTTTGGCGACGAGGCTTCACGGGTGGCGGGCAACCGGGCGGAGGTGGATGCCCAAGTCGCGGGCTCCTCGGCGGCGGTGCTGCGCAACTGGGAGGAGATCAAAGCAGCCGAGAAGGCATTGCATGCATCGGACGCGCGCTCGGCAAGGAGTTTCCCAGAGTCGCGGCTGGACAGCGTTCAGCGGGCGATGCCGGCGCTGGCGGAGGCGGCCAAGCTGGGCGCGAAAGCGGCAAAATCCGGGTTCGACTGGGCTCATTGGCGCGATCTGCTGCCCAAGCTGGCAGAGGAGACTGCGGAACTGGAGGCTGAAGTTGCCTCCGCGGGCCCAGCGCGCAAGCCAGCCGTGGAGGCGGAGTTGGGCGACATGCTCTTTACCGTGGTCAACCTGGGCCGGCACCTGGGCGTGGATGCGGAGATGGCGTTGCGCGGCAGCAACCGGCGCTTTCGTGAGCGGTTTCGGGAGATGGAAGCGGCCTCGGAGCGTCC
>JBEKZR010000421.1:0-3120 GCA_049509715.1 Occallatibacter sp.
TCCCGATCAACTTCGAAAGCTGGCTGATATCCTCATTGCGCTGGTCTTCGAGCGTTCCCGCATCGGCATTGGGCGAGGTGGACTGAATCTGCAGGTTCAACTGGGAGATTGCCTTGGTCAGCGAATTCACCTGGCTGGTTACACCGGCCGCCTCCTGGTCCAGGCCCGACCGCTGCGAGTTCAGGCTGGCCGCGGCATTGGAAATGTCACCGGCCAGCGTGGTTGCCGTGGAAAGAACCTGCTGTCGAAGCGCATTGTTGGTTGGATTGGCTTCCAGCGACGAGAAGGAACTGAAAAAACTGGTGATGTCGCTGCCGATATCTCCGGCCTTGGAACTGGTCGAACCCGAGTCCGGAGTGAACAGCGCCTGCACGTTGTCAAGCGCCGTCAAACGCGCACTCGAAGCCGAGGCGAACTGCTGCTGCTGGTCCAGCCTCGCCACCAACACGCTATCCCGCAACGAGGTGGCGCCCGTCTCCGTAACCCCGTCGCCGTAAGAACTCCCGTTGATCTCAATCGGGTGGTTTTGCTGCCAGTTGGGAGTCTCCTCCGTGTAACCTGGGGTGTTGGCATTCGCCACGTTGTTGGCCACAATGCTCAGGGCCGACTGATCGGCGTCCAGAGCTCCCGAAATCAGGCTGAATGCGGAGTTAATCGTTCCCATGTCGGCTCTCCGTCGGTACCCATCCCACTTGGCCGTACTCCAACCGGCCCGCGCGCAACTCACGCAAGCGGTTCATTACGTTCAGGTTGGCCCGCGTCGCCTCCAACACTCTGGCAAACACCGCCATCTCCTCCGTTGCCTCACGGGCCTGGCTGGCCAGCACCGCTCTCTCATCCTCGCTGGCGGGCGCAAGAGCCCGGTTCAGCGCCTGGCACGACAGCGCAAGCTCCTGCAACCGATTCGCGTCCAGACGGGCCAACGCGCTGGAAGCCTCCATCACCAACTCCTTCAGCTCGGGAAGCTCCCGGCGCGCCCCAAACTCCAGCATGGCCCGTTTTTCTTCAATTCCTTCCGGGTTGCCTGCCTTTGCCATCTGTCTCCGCCCATCCGGTTGGCGAAACTCTGGCGTTCATCCACCACCATGTCTTCCACGGCCAGGACACTCCGCCTCTCGCTCAACCCGTCGCACCGGATCCAAGCCTGGATTACTGTTCCCCGCCCAGCATTGCGTCCACTACCTTGGACGCCACGGCAGATGCCGGAACATTGTAGGTTCCTGCCGCCAACGCCGCCTGAATGCCGGCCACCTTGTCCATGCGCACATCGGAGTCGGCGGCCGTCAGAGAGACCTCGCTGCCCGCGTTGCTGAAGGTCGCCAGGTCGCTGCCCAGCGCGCTCCCGCCCGCCGCGGCGCCACTCTTTGTTTGCTGCGGCGCAGCCGGGGTTGTCGAGGTCACCCCCAAAAGCGACTTCAATCCGTCAAGACTGCTACGAATGTCCATACACATTGCTCCTTGCTGGGTCTATCGGCAATTCTGCTAATCACTGTAGTCATTCAATAGCTTTCATTACGGTATTGCCGCGCAGATTCCCGGTTACCTTCCCGGTTCCATTCTTGTTACCCGAATGGGAAAGATCCTGCACGATACTCTTGGCAATCCCAAACCCTCCCTGCTCGCTGAACGCCCGTCCCAGAGCCTCCGAGGCAAACTCCCCCAGCGCTCCTCCGGAGCCGGAAGCCGAGTCGTCGTCCTCTCCATCGAGACCGTTCGTGCCGGTCATGGGCTTCAATAACTCCTTCATCATCTGCGCCTCAAACTCGTGCGCCGCCCGCACCAGCCGCGGCTGCGGCGTGGCTTCACCCGCCGCGCCGCCAGCCGCCGTTGTCGCCGATATAGCCGATATTGCCTGCATCACAATACCTCCAGGTCGGCCTCCAGCGCGCCGGCCTCCTTCATGGCCTGTAAAATCGAAATCACGTCTCGCGCTCCCGCTCCTGTCCGTTGCAATTCCTGGACCAGATCCTCCACCGTCGCTCCTTCTTTCAGATCGATGCGGTTCACCGGCTTGTCCTGCGCCTGCACCGTGGTCTGCTGCACCACCTCCGTCGTTCCCCCAGAGCCCGGATTGGGCTGCGACACTTTGGTCTCGGTAATCACATTCACCGACAGGCCTCCGTGCAGGATGGAAACCGGCTGCAGGCGAACCGTGCCCCCGATGACGACGGTCCCGGTGCGCTCGTTCACCACCACGCGAGCCCTCGGATACACCTCCACCTCGACGGCTTCCACCTGGTCCAGCAGTTCCGCAATGTCCTCCTCAGGCGCCACGGGAATTTCCACCCGGCGGCTGTCGATCGCGTGCGCGCGCGCCTTGCCCAGCGCCCGATCGATGGCCGCGGCCATCCGTTCGGCGGTGTGAAAGTCGGCGTCGTTCAGCACCACGCTGACGATGTGCATCTGCTTCAGGTCGAAGGGCACGGGCCGCTCGACCAGCGCCCCGCCGGGAATGCGCGCTGTGGTCGGGTGGTTCAGTTGCCGGGTATTGCCTCCCGATGAGGCCATGTAGCCGCCCAGCACCAGAGCCCCCTGGGCCTGGGCGTAGACTTGTCCGTCCGCGCCGTAGAGCGGGGTCATCAGCAGGATGCCCCCCTCCAGCGACCGTGCGTCCCCGGCCGAGGAGGCCGTGATGTCCACCTTGTAGCCCGGCCGGCTGAAGGGCGGAAGCGTGGCCACCACAAAGACCGCGGCCATATTCTTCACCTGCATGTTGCTGGCGCTGTTGGAGCCGGTCTGGGGAACGGTAATGCCCATCCGCTCCAATGCCGAGATCAGCGTCTGCGCCGGAAAGACCGTCTGCGAACTGTCTCCGGTACCGCGCAGCCCGACCACCAATCCGTAGCCCACCAATTGGTTGTCCCGAATCCCCTCGATGGTGGCCACGTCCTTTATGCGCGCCAATTGCGGCCTAGCCTCGGCGTTGGTTAAAGCGGCCGCCAGCGCCAGAGTCCCCGCCACAGCAACCCGCCACCAGGAGGATGCACCCGATTTTCGTTCCGTCCCGCGCTCTCGCATATCCCGCATGGCTCTCATCTCTCGCATCGGCGATCTCCGGCCGGCGATCCCTGTTCCCGCTTTGCCTAGAAAATCAGCAGCCTCTCAAGGATGCGCACCAGC
>JBEKZR010000422.1:0-3080 GCA_049509715.1 Occallatibacter sp.
CGGCGGCACGGCCGAGAAGTTGCGGAAGGCGGTCTGTCCCCACTTCAAAAAGGCGTAGCGCTCGCGGTTGCGCTGAAATTCCAACAAGGTATTGGCCGCAAGAGCGCCCACGGCGCCGAATTCGTCCACCTGCACGGAGTGGTCAATGACCAGTTCTGCCGGAACCAGCGGATTCACCCGCTCCGGGTCGCCGCCCAGCGCATGAATCGCATCGCGCATGGCGGCCAGGTCGACGATCGCCGGCACGCCGGTAAAGTCCTGCATCAGCACCCGCGCCGGCATGTAGGCGATCTCGCGGCTGGGCTCGGCCTGGGCGTCCCATCTGGCCAGAAACTCGATGTCGCCGGCCGTCACATTCACGCCATCCTCGCGGCGGAGCAGATTTTCGAGCAGGATCTTCAGGCTGAAGGGAAGACGGTTCAGGTTGAAGCCGCGCGCCGCGAGCGCGGGCAGGCGATAGATGGTATAGGCACGGTTGCCGGAGGTGAGCGTAGCCTTACTGTCGAAGCTGTTCATCGGGGAATAGCCTTTCTATCCGCGCGCCGGCGGATGGGTCTATGAATTCCAATGCCGGAAGCTCCGTCGTGCGGAGACTCCGCCGGATTGCGCGGCACACAGTCCGCGGCAGTCCTGAATAGATTTCAACCGGATAGATTACTCAGCGGGAGGGGCGCCGTCCACGGTCGCGCCGGCCGCGGCGAAAGCGCCTGAGCAGGGGCGTCGAGGAAATTCGGACTGCGGAACGGCTAAACATAGCGCACAGCAGAATTCTATCGCGGAGCCCACGCGGTTGAAAATGGCAAGAACGATCTGAATCAAGCCACGAGCGAAGCCGAAAGCCGCGCCCAAGCGCATGCATCAGATTGGGCTCCGCCCACCCGCCGACATCACTCCTGCGCGGCGTCCATACTGTTGACGCCGTAGGCATCCAGCACATCTTTGAGCGTCACGATGCCTTCCAACTTGTGAATATCCGCCCGGTGGACCACGGGCAAGACATCGAGATGGTGCGTGCTCATGCGTTCGAGGGCCAGGTGCAGGGCATGATCCATGTGGACATGCGGAACATGCAGTGTCTCCACAAGGTCAGTCAGAGGCTGTTCCTTTCTGCCATCGACAAAGGCGCACTCCAGCGTCTCCACATTCAACATGCCCAGAAAGTACTGCCCGTCAGATACCGGCCAGATGCGTGCTTGCGCAGCGCGGGTTCGCTCAATCGCATCCTTGACACTCATCCGCGCGGAGAGAACTTCAGGAGATCTCCGCATAACCTGGACTACCGTGCGCTGGCTGGTTTGGTGAAGCGTGCTGGGACTGGGCAGATGAATGCCATCCTGCAATGCCAATGCCTCGTAGATCGGCTGCTTCTGAAAGCGCCTGGAGATGAAAAGGCTGGTCATGTTGGCGATCATCAAAGGCACAATGACGGCGTAATCCCGCGTCATTTCAAAGATCATCAGCACCGACGTCATGGGAACGCGCACGATGCCCGCGAAGACCGCGCCCATGCCGACCAGTGCGTAGGCGCCAGGGGTTGCGGTGTATCCCGGCAACAGGTGATGGGCCACGGTGCCGATGGCGCCTCCCAGCATGGCCCCGAGAAAGAGGCTGGGGCCGAAGATTCCGCCCGCGTTGCCTGAGGCATAGCTGACCGTGACGCCAAAGAGCTTGAGCACCACGAGAAGCAACATCAACTTGAGTGCCATTGATCCGTTCAAAGCGCTGCCGACGTAGGCGTAGCCTACGCCCAGCACCTGAGGCACGGACCAGCCCATCAGGCCCACCGTCAAGCCGCCCACTACGGGATGCCACCAGCGCGTGCTCCTGGGCAGATGCAAAAAGAACCTGCGCATGCCCAACAGAAGCTTGGTGAAAGCAACGGACAACAATCCGCCGGCAATGCCCAGCAAAGCGTATATGCCGAATTCCAGCGGGTGAACCAAAGTATATTGCGGCACTTGAAAGAGCGGGTTATTGCCCAGCATCAGTCGCAATACAGCCCAGGAGGTGGCGGAGGCCAGCACCACGGAGCCCAGGATGGGCGCATGCATATCGCCCATCACCTCTTCGAGTGCGAACAGCACCGCCGCCATGGGGGTATTGAAGGCCGCTGCAATGGCGGCGGCAGCTCCCACGGGGATCAGGGCCTTTACTTTTTCCGCGCGCAACCCAAGCCCGCGGCCAAGGACGGAGGCAATTCCCGCGCCCACCTGGACGGACGGTCCCTCGCGGCCCAGCGGAATTCCGCTGGCCAGCGTCGCCGCCGTGCAGAAGAATTTGCCCAGTACGGTGCGCAGGGAGATGAACCCATCCCTGGCGAAGAGAGCGGCCTTGGTCTGCGGCACGCCGCTGCCCCGGGCGTATGGAAAATAGCGAAAGAGAAGGAAGCCCATGGCCAGCGAACCCGCCACCGGCACCAGCACACGCCTCCACGCGGCGCTGCCCACCGGATAAAGGCGCATTCCCAACCGCTCCGTGAGCAGAATGAACGCAACCACGGCTAATCCGGTGAGCGCGCCGATCAGCAGCGACAGAAGAAGAAATACCTGCTCCTCGCGCTCGTGAAGATATGTAGTCCAGCGCGACCGCATAACTGTCCGCCAGTTCTTTTCCGTTTGGTTTTCAGCGCCGGCGACACAATCCATTGATACAGTTTACGTGAAATGCATTTCGTCTCTCAGCGAGTACACTCGCCGCCGGTGTGCTGTCCAGAAGGACACTGAAGCGCCGCCGGACGCAGCGTCGAACTTGCTTTTGCGCAAGATGAGATTTGAAACGGACTGATTCTCCGCGCTGCCGGCTGGCTGACGCGCGAACCTACCGCAACTCCATGTTGTAAAGGAAGTATGCCCGCAGCTCCAGGTACGGTCCGTGGAAATCCCTGGGCAACGGCGGATAGTTCGAGCCGGTGAGCGCGCCCCATGCGGCTCGGTCCAGGGCAACGTCGCCGGAGCGGCCTTCCAGCACCAGGCTTCCATCCATCAGCCGCCCGTTGGGCAGAACCTTGAAGCGGATGACCACCATGCCCGACTTCAGAATCGGCGGATTCACCTCGTCGGGGATCAGCGGGTCCCAGGTGT
>JBEKZR010000423.1:0-3077 GCA_049509715.1 Occallatibacter sp.
TTGAATCTTCAATGGAGTGGCCCCCTTCAATGCCCATGAGGGCGGCAAACTTATGAGTCCTATGGGCATACTCGATGCCGGCGGGGGTGGTGACGAACTCGATCTCTTTGGGATGCCGGACCGCCTGCTGCTTGACGGAGTCGATCAGTTCGAGGGTGCGGCGGGCGTAGTGGCCCTTGTAGAGAGTGGGCTCGACCCAGATGGAGAAGAACTCGGCGCCGAGGTTGCCTTTGCGGATGGAGGCCAGATTAAGGTTGCCGCCGCCGAGGGGGTCGGAGAGGTCAAAGTGTTCATCCACAAAGCGTTGCGGGGTGTCGGCGTGGGTGTCGATGACGAGGGCGGAGCGATGAACGCCTGCGGGGCTTGGGGATTTTGGAGTCATTTTGAGGGCCGGTTGAGACAGGGTTTGGGCGCACAGCAGGGCTGGGACGGCGAGGAGCAGGAGGGTGAGCGAGAGAGGGGTGCGCATAGGCTTGGCGTCAGTATAGAGCACTTCTCGCTTCCAGCCTCAATGCGACAAATATTGATATGGAATTGACGGCCTCTCAGCCGAAAGTAATGCACTCGGACTCATGGGTTACCTTGGATTACTCAAGTTCAGGGGCATCAGGCGCGATGAGCAGAAGTAGGAACAACCAGAACCGGCTGGGGTGCCTCGAAGTGTCGAAAGGCAGCTAGTTTCCGGTCGAAAGGAGGACTGATGATTTTCCTTCTGCTCCAACTTGCGGCAATTGCAGCAGTGGCAGTTTGCCTTAATCGTTGGAGAGCCAGCGTGCGCCGCCGGAATGCGCAGACGTGGGATTCGCTTCTGGCCCGGCTGCGGCCGGACTGGAGCGCCCGCGAATGGAGCGATCGCTGCTCTTCGCATGAAGGGTCGAACGCCACGCCGGAAGAAAAGTGGAAGAGCGTTCAAGGCGCTTGTGGTCTGTGGGCGATGTTCGAGAACGCCCGCGTAATGCTGGAGATGGCCGACTATGCGGCCCGCAACAGCGACACGGTGGACCGCCAGCTTCTTGCCAGCCTGCGCAGCGACGCCATGCAGATCCGGGTTTGCGTTCTGACAGCTCTCGGGAAGTACGCCTTCACTCAAGTCAATGAAAGCATCTGTGCGAATGCGTTCCGCGCCGCATCTGCGTATGCAGAGATGACGGCACGGATGACCGAACTCCTGCAAGTGAGTGCGGCGGGCATGGTTCCCGATTTTGTAGCCGCGACGTAGTCCAGCGTTCTCTTCAACGGAAAAGACCCCGGTCGTGGCCGGGGTCTTTTTCTGTGTGCTTTAGCCGCAGATCGCCGATAGAGACGGCGCGGCCTGAGCGGAGCATCCTTCACTGGTCCCGGAAACTTGCCGGCCTCAGGCACAAAAGAACTCGCGCCGTCCAACCTCCGCTTTGGCCGGAAGAGGAAGCGAAAGAAAAGAACTGAGCTGACGCGGGTCATGGCCTGCGCCAGCTCAAGTCTGTATTGAGGGGCTGCCGGTTACTTCGCCGCAGCAGCCTTCTGCGCCGCCCACCGCTTTTTGACAGCTTCGGCGATCCGTCTCCGTCCCTCGGCAGAGAGATGTCTCTTCTTCTTTTTCGCAGGTTTCGTGGCGACGGGCGCCGCCACCACTACCTTCTTGGGTCTGCCTGCTTTCTTCTTCGGCGCCGTTGCGGCGCCGCTGCCCAGCAGAGCGCGTGCCTGCTGTAACTTGGCAATCTCGTGATCGATCACTGCCAGAATTTCCGATACTCCCATGTATTCCTCCCTGATTGATGCCGGCAACTGGTCCAACCTCTGGGAGGCTAAGTCACAACGCAGCGCAGGGTCAGCCACTTGCTCTATGAATACCATACGCAAATGTTGGTTCTTTGACAAACAATAAGTGACGTCTGCTGCTCAGAGGCGAAATTATTTTTCATTTGACGATGAGACCCGACCCACTGGTCGCAATGCCAACCGGCACATGGCGTTCACAGCCTTCCCCCGCCCTGCGGAGAGATCGGCCCGCATCCGGAATGAGCTGTTCCGGATATCCTGGTTTTCAGGCTGGCTTTGAAGGCCGAAGACGCCCAAACTCCGATGGGTGGCCACCAAACTACGGAGCGACCGCAAATGGGTAAGAGCATGGCGCACGACCGGGTCTTTGGCCTTGGAAGCAACGCAAAAGATCGCGAGCGGAGGCAAATGGGGGTATATTGGTTCGCAGCCGAGGCGCAAAACGGAAATCCCGATTCATGGGATCAAGCCTCCCATTCAGTCCTCCTCCATCTGCGGAGATAAGAAGCAGCCTCGTTGAGTGGGGCTTTTCCTTCGTGTGCGCCGGCCAATGGCATACGTGATTGCAGTCACTTTGAACGGCGCTCGAAGGACATACGATGGCATTGCAGGCTGGATCACGGCCGGCATTTGAGCGGGGAAGGAATTTGTATGAATCTCGGGTTTATCGAGAACAAGACATACGACGAGATTTCAGTTGGCGACACAGCCAGGACGGAGCACGTTTTAACCATGGAAGACGCGATGGCATGGGCCTCGATTTCCGGATTCAGCTCCGTTCTGGACTCCGATGAACTCACCGGTCGCGCCGTGAGCAGCATGCTTCCGACAGGACCAAACATGTGGTGCGCCTCGCTCATCTCCGGTCTTTTCGCCACGAATCTACCCGGGCCTGGATGCTCACTTACGAACGTGTCGCTCGCATTCCATAATCTCATCCGTGTCGGAGAACGCATTTTCGTCAGTGTCGAGGTTACGGCCAAGGACGATTCCACAAAGAGGATTACATTCGATTGCAAGGCAAGCAATAGCGCCGGCGCGTCCATTTTTTCGGGCACTGCACAGCTCATCGCTCCTTTGGAAAAGCTCCGCTTGTCCACGCTCCCGGTACCCCAACTCATTGTGAACAATCCGTATCGTCACTACCTTGACTTGATCGCGCGCGCGAGCTCCATGCCGGCTGTGAAAACCGCGATTGTCTGGCCGTGCGACGAACTATCTCTCGGAGGCGCCATCCAGGCATCCAAAGAGGGGTTGATTGTTCCGGTTCTTGTGGGTTGCGAAAAGAAGATGCGCGCCTTGGCGAGCATTTTGCAACT
>JBEKZR010000424.1:0-3012 GCA_049509715.1 Occallatibacter sp.
AACCAATGCCATTGAGTCTTCTTCCCGTTCTTGCGGTTGGGGGCCGTTTTGCCCCGGTTTTTATGATCTCCGCGCGCTCCCGCCGTCGTAAAGCGGGCGGCGTGGCGCCCTGGTTGCCGCCCTACGCGGGCAGCCGTTGGTAAAGCAAACTCGCGGTCTTCTCGCGCCGCAATTGTTCCCGCATTCTAGCTAGTCCGCCGTCCTCCGTCAATCGCACCTTCAGGGCATCCGCCGGCTCGCGAGACTGAAGAGCCGCAAACTGCAATGCCTGATCCAGTTCCTCGTCGCTGACGGCGATGTTTTCCTCGCTCGCGATGCGGTCCAGCAGGATATTGGTTTTTGCCTCGGCGATGGCGCTCGGACGCTGGGCCGCGCGCAGCCGGGGAAAGTCCAGCTTGCGCATCTGCTCGGTGTTCATGCCCTGCGCCGCCAGGGCGCGCAGGCCGCGCTCCAGGCGCGCGTCGATCTGCTCCTGCACCAGCGACTCGGGAACCGAGAACGGGTAGCGCTCAGTCAGCGCCGCGAAAAGCCGGTCCTTGGTTTCGCCTTCCACGCTGCGCCGCTTGCGGATGGACATGTGCTCGCGGACGCGCTTTTCCAGGTCGGCAAAGCTCTCATAGGCGCCCAGTTCTTTGGCAAAATCGTCGTCCAGCTCGGGCAGGGTGCGCCTCTTGATGGCCTTCACTTCCACGTCGTAGGCCACTGTCTTGCCGGCCAGCTTGGCGTCGGCGTACTCGGCGGGATAGATGACCTCAGCCTTCAGTTCCTGGCCCGGTTTGGCGCCGCGCAGGGCGGTCGAAAAAGCCTCCACCGTGTCCTTGCCCCCGATCTCCACCAGAGTGTCTTCGCCGGCGATCGGCGCTGCCTCGGCGTCGCCTTCAATCTGGCCCTTGTAAGTGATCTGCGCCCAGTCGCCATCCACCAGAGCGCGATCTTCCTCCACCGGCTCGATGGTGGCGCGCGACTCGCGCAACTCCGCCATCTCCAGCCGGAACTCTTCTTCGGTGATCTCCACGGGCGGCTTTTCCACAGTCACACTTTGGTAACCCTCGATGGAGAAAGCCGGGATGAACTCGAAGACCGCCTTGACGTGCAGCGGCGCGCCCTCCTCCACGGTCAGCTCGGTCACCTGCGGCTGCCCCACGGGGGCCACGCCCAGCTCGCGCACCGCCTTGTTGAACCGTTCCGGCAGCAGGCCGTCGATCACGTCCTTGCGAATTTCGGTGGCGTAACGGCGCTTGATCACCGTTTCCGGCACCTTGCCGGCGCGGAAGCCGGGGATCTTGGCATATTTCCGGTAATTGCCAACCACCGTGCCATAGGCCTTGGAAACCTCTTCGGCGGGAACGTCCAGCACCAGCTCGCGGGTGCAGTCCGGGTTCAGAATCGGGCCGTGCTGGTGCTCATGGCCTTCATGCGCGTGGTCATGCTCGCCTGCGTGGCCGCCTTCGCGCGTATCTTCGAGGCTGGTGCCGCGCGTGGCCTCGACCGGGTCAGGTTGGGGGTTGCCTTCGAGGGTGTCGGTAGAACTCAACGTTTTGCCTTCCAGGCTCGCCGCGGCGAGCCGAACAAACTGCCACGCCGGACTCCCAACTGCCGTTCCGGAGTGCAAACTGCTACGGGCTGCAAGCTGCCGCTTTGGGCCGATTCGGGCTGCAAGCTGCCAATTCCAACCGCAAGCCTTCGCCCTGGGCTGTCGAGAGAGGCAAAATAAGCCCACATAGCCGGGGAAACCCCTCCTTATCATGGTAAGAGGGTTTGCGGGAAGGGTCAAACCCGCCGAGGCGGTTTGGGCGCGGCAGAGCACCGCGAAAGGCACGTTACTGTTCAGTGACCTGGGGCTTACGGACGTAAGGAAGGAACCGGGGGTGGGCGGCGCCGCAATGGGCGTAATGCTCCCGGGCTTCGCTCAGGCTGAGGGCGCCGTTCACGGTCAGGCGGACTTCACCGGCGTCCGCGTCCTCCTGGCCGTCGTCCTCCCACCAGCAGACCGGGCACAGCCCCAGGGCGCCGGGCGCCTCCAGCGTCTTGTACCCGCAACACGGGCAGCGAAAACGAGCCTGTGCCAAAGCTCCCACGATTGCATGGACGAGAACCGGAACTAGGGGGTTTACGCGGAAGGCAGCCTCTCGCCTCTAGCTTCTAGCCACTAGCTGCTTCGCCCGGTTCTTCCCGGTTCCGCGGGAATCCCACAAGAAAGAGCAGGCCGGAGCATCCGCCCCGGCCCGTTCACTGACCACTGTTCACTGTCCACTACTTTTACGGCACAAACACATGCAGCCGGACATGCCACTTGGTGCTCTGGCCGGGTTTCAGCGTCACCATGCCGGTGTCGGTCGAGCCCCACTCCTTGCCGAAGGGGTCGCCGAAGTTGTACTGGTGCTCGATGGCTACAAAGGGCGCTCTGGGAGGCGCGTACATCTGGATGGCCTTGATCTCCCGCGAAAGCCCCTCGATCATCACGCCGTAGCGCGCCGCCGGGTCCATCACCTGCACCGTGGCCGCCTTGTTCGCCCATATGAGGTGGTTCCAATTGTCGTCGTAGAAGTTGCTTCCGAGCGGCATTCCGCCGGCGTCGCGCATGTCGAATTTGGTTCCCGCCACGGGCAGAACCTTGCCGGTGGGGAAGACGTTGTCGTAGTTATCCACCTCGGCCACGGTGTCGGCCGGAATGCGCACCCGGGCCTGGGTGCGGTCGCCCGAGGGCAGTTTGAAGTACGGGTGCCAGGCGATGGCCATGGGCTCGTCCTCGGTGCCCACGTTGCGAGCCACGATGCTCAGGTCCACAGCCTCGGCGGTCAGCCGGATGGTAATCACCAGTTGGGTCTTCGACAGCCAGTGGCCGCCAAAGTCGCCGGCGTTGATGACGCCAGCGACCTCTTCGCCGTCTTTGACCTTGTCCACGCTGACATCCTCGGCCTTGGCCTTCAGGATGAGCCCGTGCATGGCGTGGCGCTCAGCCGTGGGCAAGTGGCCGATGTTGTTGGCCGGCAGGGTAATGCCGTGGCCTTG
>JBEKZR010000425.1:0-3009 GCA_049509715.1 Occallatibacter sp.
CACATCAACCTCATGGGCTGGAACCCACTCACCGGCCCCAATGAGCCCCGCTTCGGTTTCCAACCCGGCTCCGGCCTTCGCTTTACAGACATGACCGAAGCCTACTCGAAGCGCCTCCGCACACTGGCCCGCGAAGCCGCCGCCGCCGAAGGCTTCCCGCTCGAAGAGGGCGTCTACCTCGCCGTCCCCGGCCCCAGCTTCGAAACCCCCGCCGAGATCCGCGCCTTCCGGTCTCTTGGAGCTACACTGGTCGGCATGTCCACCGTCCCTGAAACCATCGCCGCCCGCCACATGGGCATCGAAGTTCTCGGCATCTCCTGCGTCACCAACCTCGCCGCCGGCCTGGGCGCTAGACCGCTCAGCCACGAGGAGGTCTTCGAGACCGGCCGCCAGGTCGAACATCGTCTCGCCCGCCTCTTCGAACGCCTCATCCCCCAGATCGCAGCCCTTCTGAAGCCTGCGCCGTGAGCCGGAGAGACGCAAGCGACTTCGCCGTGCCTGACGGCAGGCTCACATTCCCGGATTGAAGACCCTTAACTTCCTGCTGCACCTTTTGGTACATTCATCAGAATTTAATTGCATCATTCTCCGCATTTCGGTGTCGATATAGATAGGGTGGGGAAAATGGTCAAAAGATTCTTAGACTCGGTCAAGGGCAACGCCGCTTTCTGGCTGCGCCAGGGCATCTCGCCCGGCCGCCTGGCGCTCACCCTTGCGCTCGGATTCGCCATTGGCTGCATTCCCGTGGTGGGCATTCCCACGCTCGTCTGCGCCGCCCTGGCGCTGGCCCTCCGGCTCAATCTGCCCGCCATTCAGGCGGCAAACTATGCCGCCATGCCGCTGCAGCTCCTGCTCATTGTGCCCTTTGTCCGGCTGGGCGGATGGCTCTTCGACGCCGGCCCCATTCACGCCGCGCAGGTTGCCGCTCTGCTGCACACCTCGCCCGTCTACCTGCTTTCGCAGTTGGCCGGTCTCTTCGGCCACGCATTGCTGGCTTGGCTGTTGATCGCTGTTCCCTTCGTCGTGCTGCTCACCTTGACGCTCACCGTGTTGCTGCGTCATCTCCCCCATCTGGCCCCCGCCGAAGCCGCCGCTTGAGCGAACCTACTTCCCGGCGTAAGGATCGGGCACAGGTTTCGCGCTCTCCAGCCAAGCGGTGTAGATCATATCGCGCAACATGCTGGCTCCGGCAGCCAGCCGTTCGGCGGTAAACTCCCGCGACTCAGCAGATCCAGCTCCCACGAAGCCTCCTGCCTTCTCCAGTTGGTAGACCCTTTCAACATACGTTGCCGTGTGGCGCAGGTAGGCCACATAGCTAAAGAAGATGTCGCCGTCGATGGCCCTGGGCTCCGTCATCCTGGCCCGCACCTCGGGCTCATGCAGATTCGCGGCCACAAACGGCCCCTCGAACTGCCAGTGAATCAGGTGGCCGGTCGTATAGCCATTGGGATTCGGTCCCACCCAGCCGTTGTACTTGTCCGTGGTGTGCAGCGGCTGCGAGCCGTCGCCCACGTAATGGCCCAACCAGCCTGCATAGAAGAGCGCCGCCGCTTCCACGCCGCGCGTATCTTTTCCGGCAGCCTGCAGGCCGCGGTACTCCCGCAGCGCCGCCTTCAGCCGCTCCCAAACCTCGGTCGTCTCCCACGGCTGCAGGCCGATCTTCTCCGGCCGTTGCCCCGCGGCAAAGACCTTGGCCTCGAAATCCAGCCGGCGGCGCGGCAAGGGGCCCAGCGCGTCAGCCTCTTCCAGGTCGATGAAGTGTTCCGGGGCCTGCGCCGCGCTCAGCTCCAGCTCGGCGGGCGAACGCCAGCGATCCGGCTCGGGACCAAGGTACTCGATCTCGTTCACCGCCGCCTCCGAGCGCAAGAAAGCGGGCACATCGGCGGGCAGCGTGCTGGCCGCAAGCCGGTTGATCAGGCGATGGCCCTCATTGCCCCATGCGCGGGCGGCCGGCGGTTGAGCGAGAACGCAAACCAGCCCGGCCGCCGCCAGGGCTGCGTGAACTGGACGGGACGGCAAAGACACACGCAACATGGGGCCAGTATAGGTTGGATTCGGAGGGAAGGCGGTTGAATATTCGGCAAACATAGAGCTTACCGGTCACTCTATCCCGGCAATTTTCACAGGGACTTTCCCCCCGGTCTTGATGAACGCCGTAAACTGGAGTGTTTCCTCGGGGGAAACACTGTTTCGATTTACGTAGATTGTCTGGAATCAATCGCATATACTACCTGCAAATCGCCTTGGGACAAACTTTCGTTGTCCCAAGGGCTGGGGAAATCGGTAATCTGTGATCGGTAGCCGCTTTCCGATGCCGCCTGTCGCCGCGCAAGGCTGTGGCATTGGTAGAAGCGCCTTGGGGGAATGATGCAGGACGAGCCCAATCAGGAAACCCCGACCGAAAAAGCGCAAGCCAAACGTGTGGGCCGGAGCCTCCGGTTCCTGATCTGGCCCACCGTGGCGGGCATCCTCCTCGGGCTGCTTGCGGGAACATTTGCGCACATCCTGGCCGCCGGCCCCCGGTCCGAGACGTTCCTGAATTTTGCCGGCGGAGTTGCCGGGGTCGGGGCCGCCGCCCTTGCTCTGCGCCTGCTGTTCCGCATCACCCCTGACCCGGCAGTCGTGGCCGAGGCGCTGAAAGAATTGCTCGACTCGGCTGGCCCCATGGTGATGGCTGCCGGTCTCGACGGACGCTTCACGTACCTGAATTCTGCCGCGGAACGGCTCCTGGGCTACCGTGTCTCGGAACTGATGAGCATGTCGAACGCGGGGGATGTCCTGGCCCCCGGCGAGGGGGCGCGCATGTTCCAGGAGATGTTGAGGCTGGGAGGCGGACCCAAGTCGTCCGAGCTATCTGCTGGTGGTGAGTTGGCGGACTACGTCGATTCCATTCGCGCCCTTCCGGCCAGCCAGGTACCCAGCTTCGACACTTACTTGCGTCACAAGAATGGCGAGCTTGTCCACGTTGCGCTCCACCTCTCCGTCCTTCGCGACGGCAATGGCGCGATC
>JBEKZR010000426.1:0-3003 GCA_049509715.1 Occallatibacter sp.
TTCCCCGGCCACCAACCTGGTCAACGACGTTTTCGTGCGTTACATCGCTCCGCAGGCATCCAATAGGCGGGTGCTCATCGTCTCGCGGCTGGCCGTCGTTCTGCTTGGCTGCTGGGCGCTCTATCAGGCCATCTACGCCCAGAGCATCCTGGAAAAGATGCTGTGGGCCTACACAATTTACTCCGCCGCGCTCACCCCGGTGGTGCTGGCAGCCTTCTTCTCCAAGCGCGTCACGGCCTGGGGCGCGGTCGCGGCCATTGGCGCCGGCACAGTGGTCACCCTGGCCTGGGAGTTCGAGGCGGTCAAGGCGTTTTTCCCGCCCATCCTGGCCCAGCGCGACGCCATCTTTCCGGCGCTGTTCGCGGCCGTGCTGGCCATGGTGGTGGTCAGCCTGTTTACGCCCAAACCGGCTCCCGAGCAGTTGGCGCAGTTCTCGGATTAGGGCATCTCCACTGCTTTCGCTCTCGCGCGCATCGTGCTTTGCGGGATGTTCGCCTCCACCCCGGCAACCTGCTCCCTTGCCGTGAACCCCAGCGGGTCAAGAAAAAAACCACCCGGCCGCTCCAACCCGGCTTACACTGTCCGTGTAAATGCCGTGACGCCATGCCCGTCGCCCAACTGACCCTTGAAATCCGCATCGAGCACGCCCAGTCGCTCAAGGACCGGCGGCAGGTGGTGCGCTCGCTCAAAGATCAGTTGCGCCAGAGCTTCAACATCTCCGTGGCCGAGATGGACGAGGCGGTCACCTGGCAGTCGGCCACCATTGGCGTAGTGGCCGTCTCCCGCTCCCGCGACTACCTGCACGGCCTCATCGAAGAGGTGGAGCGCTCGGCCCGCCGCATGCTCAACGAACTCGGCGCGGAGCTGGCCGACAGCTTCTGGGAGTACATCGAGAGCTGAGGCGGCGACTTCTTTTGCTGGTCCCCCAGAACCCCTCTGCTATCCTGTATGATCTACCCGCACCAGGAGGCCTTCATGCCGGAACACAGGGGGCGAAAGCACCATCAGGACCGGGTGGCGGAGACGCTGCGGCTGGAAATCGGCGCCATGATCGAGGGCGAACTCGTCGATCCGCGCATCAATCTTTGCTACGTCACCGAGGTGGTGCTGAATCCCGGCGGCAAGTCGGCGCGGGTTTACGTGGCCGTGGACAGCGCCGTCGCAGACATCGCCCAGGCCGAAGTGGATACCATCGCCGGCCTGGAAGCCGCCAAGGGTTACATTCGCTATGAGTTGAAGAAGCGCATGGGCGTGCGCCACGTGCCGGAGTTGTGCTTCCTCGCCGACCGTTCGGGCCGCTTCGAGGCCCGCATCAAAGAGTTGATGGACCGGTCACGCAAGCGGCAAAAGACCCCCGCGGAGCAAATGCCCCTATCGGAGCAGAAGCCTCCCGTGGAGCAGACGGCCCCGGCCGAGTAGCCGCAGATGAACACCGCTCTCAGAGGCCACAATATTCCGGAAAATGCCGTGCCGTGGCCCGTTTCAACGGCGATGCGGCCTGAGAGCCCTTGAGATTCCGCGCGAATCTGTTAGCCTTGTCCCTATCGAAACTTGAGCACGATCTCCGCGTTGCTTGCTGGCGCGGACCGTAACCAGGCCAGGGCAGCCTACCCCCAATCGCCCTGACCAAAGCCGAAATCGATATTCTGCGCGGAACGTGCGATGGCCCGCCCGTTCGCGAGACGCTGGAACTGGAGAAACGCTGGAAGTGGAGACTACTCTCGAATCCTCTGTTCCGGATTCGCCCCCAAACCGGCGCAAACGGCTGCCCCGTTGGGCCACCGTCTGCGAAGCCGCCGTTTTTCTCGGCTTCGCCGTCTTCTTTCTCACCTACGGGCTAACCCCTCTTTTTGGCGGGGACGGCCTGGGGCTGGTGGGCTCCGACGAACCCCGCTATGCTCAGATCGCCCATGAAATGCTGAGCCGGTTCGACTCCGCGCACACCCTGAAAGGCCGCCTCAGCGCCTGTGTAACTCCCTATCTATACGGCCATCCCTGGCTGGAGAAGCCGGCCCTCTACTACTGGCGCGCCATGACCGTCTTTCAGGAATTCGGCGTCCACGACTGGAGCGCGCGCGTGCCCTCCACCACTTTCGCCTTCGTCATGGTGGCGCTCATCTACCTGCACATGCGGCGCTTCCGCCCCGGCGGCCATCTGGACGCGGCGCTCATCACCGTGGCCTGCGCCGGCATCATCGGCTTTGCCCGCGGCGCTTCCACCGACATGCAGATGGCGGCGCCTCTGGCTATCGGGCTGCTAGGCTGGTACGCCTGGTACGAGACCGATTCCAAGTTCTGGCTCTACGACATCTACTTCTTCACCGGCCTCGCCACGCTGGCCAAAGGGCCGGTGGCGCCCTTTCTGGCCATCGTCATCGTCGCCGCCTTTGCCTTCCTGCGCCGCGAATGGTCCATCCTCCGCCGCTCCTTCTGGTGGCCGGGCGTGGTGCTCTACCTGGCTATGGTCCTGCCCTGGTTCATCGCCGTCCAGCTTCAGAATCCCACCTTCTTCCGCGAGTTCTTTCTCGAACACAACCTGGAGCGCTTTGCCACTGACCGCTACCAGCACGTCCAACCCTTCTGGTACTACTTTGCGGTCGTCCTGCTGGCCATGATGCCCTGGACGGTGATCGCCGTCCGCGCCCTGGCCGACGGCATCCTGACCTCGGTGGCCGAATGGCGCCTGCGCCGCGCCAGCCTATGCAAGCCCGCCCCTAACCGCCCCGGCGATGCCTTTCCTGAGTTTCTCGTCCTCTGGGCGCTCATCCCCATCGTCCTTTTCTCCTTCTCGCAGTCCAAATTGCCCGGCTACATCCTGCCCTCCATCCCCCCCATCGCCATCCTCACCGGAGACTACCTTTTCCGCCGCCGTCAGCCGGGCCTCAACCGCTGGGTCCTCGTGGGTCACGCGGCACTTTGCGGCGTTATGACCATGTTCGCCCTATTGCTGCCCTGGTTCGTGGCCCACGGCAACGCGATGCCCCCCCCTGACGCGCTCGCCAT
>JBEKZR010000427.1:0-3003 GCA_049509715.1 Occallatibacter sp.
CGCCGCCCAGCAGAATGCCCCGTCCGCCGTGCTCCTTTTCCAGATACGCCGCCCCCACCTGCACGCTCATCCGCCCCGCCACTTCGCTCATGGGGGTGAGCAGCGGCAGCGTGCCCTGGCGGTCGCGGACGGTTTCATACGCGATGCCGATGACCCTGGAATCGAGCAGCTTGTCCGTCAGATCCCGCACCGGCGCCAGGTGCAGATAGGTAAACAGCACCAGCCCCTCGCGAAAAAAGACATATTCCCTTTCGATGGGCTCCTTGACCTTGACTACCATCTCGGACTTGCCCCAGACGTAGCCGGCCTCGCCCACAATCTCCGCCCCGGCCTTCTGGTACTCGTCGTCGGGAAAGCCGGACTGCTCGCCGGCCTGGGTTTCCACCAGCACGGTGTGGCCGGCCTCGGTGAGGGCTTTGACGCCCGCCGGGGTCACGCCCACGCGGGCCTCGTGATCCTTAATCTCTTTGGGAACGCCGATGATCATGGTTTGCTCCTGATTGGGTTGGATGCCGGCAGAGGAAGGCTTGACCCGGCGCCGAGCGTGCGTCCACTTTCAACTGGCTACAGCGGAACCAGAGTGGATGGTTCCCGAAAGCAAACCCGCCACCCAGAAAACTCTCTGCGAGAACACGTTGACTCTGGTTCCGCTCTAGAATCCTACGGCGCAAACCGCTTCCAATGTGTGCAAAGTTTGTGGTAGAAGTAACCTATGGGAACGAAACGTGACAAAAATGGCCAACTGGCGCAAGATTCGGGCTCAGACTGGGTTGAAGGCTCGGCGGCAGCCGGGCTGGCTGGCGGCCTCGACGATCTGGACGCGGCCATTCTGCGCCACCTGGAGCGCAATGGGCGGGCCACCAACTACGAGGTAGGCGAAGCAGTGGGATTGTCGGCTTCGGCGGCATCGCGGCGCATCCAGGCGCTGGAGACAGCTGGCGCCATCCGCGGCTACCACGCCCAGATCGACGACCGCCTGCTGGGCAAGCGCATGACCGTCTTCATCCGCGTGACTCTGGAGCGCCAATCGGCTCCGGTGCTGAGCGCCTTCGAGACCGCCGTTCGCCGCTGCAAAGGCATCGTAAGCTGCCACCTCATGGCCGGCCAGTACGACTACATGCTGGTGGTCCGCGTGGCGGATATAGACGACTACGGCCGCCTGCACCAGAACGAGCTATCCCGACTGCCGGGAGTGACGCGCCTGGAAACCAGCTTTGCGCTCAGGGATGTGCTGGAGGTGAAAAGCTAGAGGCGTCTGGCTGCTTCGAGGAGGTTACTGGCGGTCGGCGGTTTCCTGCCTCTGCCAGTGACAGAAGTTGCCAGTTGCGATAAATTAAGGTGTTCTTGGGAAGGCGATGCGTGGTCTAATGTCTTTGATTCCAAAGACCGGGATTGCGGACAGCCGGAAAGAGGGAATGGCTGATGATAGACGAGGACCCGAGATTTCCCAACCGCAGGATGCCAGCTTGGGAGCAACCACGATTCGGCGACGAACTCGCGGACTCGAAACTGCAAGATCCCAACGGCGAGGAAACAGTAGAGGAACAGCTGCCTCTCAGCACCTACGAGATCATTGGATCGGCCCCGAAGAGTTCCGACGCCAAGCCCGCCGAGGCGGACCTGCACATTCCCCTCGTCGTGGACCGCCCCTCACCCACCGTTGAGCCTCCAATTCCCCGGCCGACATTCCCTGAGGTATGGATTCCCCGAATTCGGAAATTCGCGGAAAGCCCAACAAGAGTCTATGCCACGGCAGGCGTGGGACTCGGGATTCTGTTTGGAATCACAATCGCAGCCATTTCCTGGCATATCAACAACCCCAATGGGCCGTATGATCTGAGATCGGTCACTTCCAGCGCGGCGGGGTTGAAGGGCCATCTGTTTCTCAAATGGGATAAGAAGCTGCAATACCGCCTGACGTTCGAACCCAGCGAGCCCGAGCAGCTTGCGGGGTTTTCGCTTGCCGTAACCAGTTCACCGCGCCCTCTTTCCATCAACATCCAACTGAAGGATGCCCAGGGGTTTGTGTTGTGCACCAAGGACGTCCTCTTGCAATACGATGCCCGGAAAGCGGCAGCTCTGGCAGCGCCCAATCCTGAGGCCGAGGCCGGGAATACGGATGCGGGCAAAATCTCCAACGACCAGTTGGCGCAAGGGATCTCTATTGCGCAATTGGAAGCTCAGGAACCTGAGCGGGAGCTGGACAAGGACATCTTCAAGAATCAATTCGGGCCGGATGGACAAATTGCCTCCATAAGCGCCCAAGGGGATATCCCATGCTCAGGGAAGGCCTATGAAAACACTTCGTATTGGAGTTTTTCGCCCGGCTTTCCATCCCTTGCCGAGCAGGGTAAATTACTGAAGCGGCAGGCGGAGATCCGGGCGAACGAAGCGTCCGCAACTCCTGAAAAACTTGCCTCTCGCAGGAGAATGGCAACGAATGCTGCGCCAAAGCCCCCCCCTTTCTACATCGAAGGAGACGATTCAATCGCCGGATATGACGCATCCACGGGAATTGTAGAAACCTACACGTCGAGGCGTTTTCTCATCGACAAGGCAGGCGCGGCTGCCAATACGCTCAAAGGGCTTGACTTTCCCATCGATATCCATTATCGGTGCGACCAGGCTGAAACCTGCATCATCACGCGCGCCGGTGGGGGGGTCCTGCACGCGAAGTTGAAGAAATGAATCAGAACGCTCCCTTGATCACGAAGGCATTTTTGCTTCAATTGGCCAAACGGGCATGCGGGCCTGCTTTTCCTTCCTCCCAGGGGCTGGTCCCCGCGTTTCCTCCTGATTTCGACAAGGGAGGGGGCCTCCTGCACCTACCGGTGACGGAAGATGTCCGTGGCGAAAGAGTAAGATATGCTGGGAAGGCAAAGCGTGGTCCAATTTCAATGACTCCAAACCTGATTTCGGACAATCTGGAAAGGGGGCTGCCTGATGACAGATGCTGACCGGCAAGATCCCAAGGACAAGATAGCGGACGGGAACCAGCAACAT
>JBEKZR010000428.1:0-3000 GCA_049509715.1 Occallatibacter sp.
ATGGTCAAGGCGCTCAAACCGGAACTGAACAAGATATTCAAGCCGGCGTTCCTGGGTAGGTTGATGATCGTGCCTTACTTCCCAATCCGGGACGAAGCTATGAAGCTCATTATTCGACTGAAGCTGGGGAAGATTCAGCGGCGTCTGATGGAATCGCACAAGATCGCTCTTGAGTACGACGATGTTCTTTTGAACGAGGTGGCTGCCCGCTGCACTGAAGTAGAGAGCGGAGCCAGGAACGTCGATAACATCCTGTCGAACACCATGCTGCCCGATCTATCGCGCCAGATTTTGTCGCGGATTGCCGAAGGGGCCACCGCGGACAGGGTAAGCATCTCAGTCAAGGACGGCGCGCTGACTTACGCCTGGGATGTTGCGCCCTAGCGCGGGCAGCGTCCTGTCCAGAGGTATGTCCAATCATTTTCAGGGGATTTCGGCAAGGAACAGGCAGGGTTGGCATGGCAGGTTTTAAACAGGCAGACCGGTTGATGCAGTTTTCAAGTCCTCTCGGCAAGGACGTGCTGCTGATTGAGTCGCTTGAAGGCGCGGAAGGAATTTCGCGCCTTTTTGAGTATCATGTCGAATTGCTCGCAACCGTGGATACGAAGATCGATCCCAAGTCGATCATTGGTTCCAAGGTCACGGTCGCGATCAGCCTAAACGATGCGCAGGGATCAAGGTGGATCAATGGCATTGTCGCGTCGTTTGAGCAGTGCGCCGGGGACAAGGAGTTCGATCTATACCGGGCGCGGATTGTGCCCTCCATGTGGCAGCTTACCTTGAGCTCCAACTGCCGCGTCTTTCAGAACAAGACGGTTCTGGAGATCGCCAAGGCGGTGATCGGCGAGTATGGATTGTCCTTGTCGGATCAGACCAACACATCCTACAAGCAGCTTGAATACTGCACCCAGTACTCCGAGTCGGATTTCCATTTTGTCTCGCGGATATTGGAAGAGAGCGGTATCTTTTACTGGTTCGAGCATACCGACCAGGACAACAAAATCGTATTGGGAGACAGCCGGAATGCCTATCAGGACTGCCCATTGTCATCTTCCGTCCCCTACGCCCTGAGCGAGGCGGGAGCCGAAGGGGCTTACGGGGCAAGGGTTTTCGAGTTCACCTCAGCGGCGACCATGGTTTCCGGCAAGCACTCGACGGCGGAGTATAACTACCGCGACTTTGCCCGGGCCGATGTGCCGGACAAGAACAGCTCCAGTCCATACGGCAAAAATGCCTTCGACGAGTATCTTTATCCCGCGGGAGGAGAAGGCTACGCGGACGGCGCGGCGCAAGTGAGCAAGGATCTTGAGTCCTTGTACTTGGAGACGCGGGCGCTGGCCGCCGACTCGATGGCGGAGATTTTTCGCGGAGGCTCCAATGCGCGCTCTTTTTGCGCGGGTTATACCTTCAGCCTCACCAAGAACCCCCGCGATGCGTGGAACCGGAAGTACCTGCTGACCGCGGTGACCCTTCAGGCGGGCCAGCTTCCGCCCTATCGAACGAGCGACGCGCGTCAAGCATCGGAATACAGCAATCGATTCACGGCGGTTTCCTCGGATATCGTCTTCAAACCCGCGCTGACCTTCATGAAGCCCAGGATCTACGGTCCGCAGACTGCCCTAGTTGTCGGACCCGAGGGCGAGGAGATTTATCTTGACGCGCTGGGGCGCGTGAAGGTTCAGTTCTTTTGGGATAAGAAAAATGCGCGGAAATCGACGGTGGAAACGACCTGGGTGCGCGTGGCGCAGAGCTGGGCCGGAAATGGATGGGGAGCTTATTTCTGGCCGCGCGTGAACGACGAGGTGGTGATTCAGTTTCTGAATGGGGACCCGGATAACCCGGTGATTACGGGGTCGGTCTATAACGGCGTGAATATGCCCAAGTACGCCCTGCCCGACAACAGCACCCGTTCCGGGCTGGTTACGCGCAGCAGCAAGGGAGGTTCGGCGCAGAATGCCAACGAACTGCGCTTTGAAGACAAGAGCGGGAGCGAGCAAGTCTACCTTCATGCCGAGAAGGACATGGATGTTTCGATCGAGCACGACCGCCGCATCTCCGTGGGGAACAACGACTCGCTGATTGTGCAGAACAACCAGAGCGAGCAGATCGGTTCGAACTTCAACCGGCAGATCAAGTCGAATGCTGTGGAGCAGATCGGTTCAAACTCGGATCTCAGCGTCGGATCGAATCTGACCGAACAGGTGGGAGGAAATCACTCCCTGAACATCGGTTCCAATCAAAGCGTGCAAGTGGGTTCGGCTTATTCCATGGTTGCCAACAATACGGTCTATATCAATGGGGGCATGAGTGTGGTGATTGAAGCCGGAATGGAACTCAGCCTGATAGCCTCCGGGAACTTTATTACGATCGGACCTGCGGGAGTTGCGATCTCAGGAACGATGGTGCTGATCAATAGCGGCGGAGCACCCGGTTCGGGGACTGCGGGGACAATATCGAGTCCTGCGACGCCTGCAGCTCCGGATACGGCGGACGATGGGAGTAAGGGCGGCGCCATGAACAAGTAAGCGTTCACGCCCTTGCGAATGAGCAAATCGAGTTGAGATCGATTCAAGGAATGATTGAGGACGCTTGACGCAAACATTGGCACAACCCGGCACAGTTGCCCAGTTTCCCTCGATTGGAAGATGGAGTGTTACCGCGATACCTGTAGGATGGATCTATGTGGCGGATTTTGGGATACGACAGATAACGATGGCCGCAGGGACGATAGCCGCGAGTGTCGGAGTGGGTCAAGACGCGCTCAATGCAGAGAGCGGCCTCTCGGAGTATATCGAGAAGCAGAAGAAACTGATCGGGAGCCACTTGAAAGAAGCGAAGTTTGCAGGACCGCAAGCGACCACTTTTACGGGCGCGGATGAGGCTCACTTGCTCTTCGTTCGCCACAATGTGGCGTCAGCCGGAAGCATGTTGCATGCCCAGACCTATGTGCGATTGGGTCATTGGCTGGGCATCATAACCTTGACGGCGTTGGAAGGACAA
>JBEKZR010000429.1:0-2997 GCA_049509715.1 Occallatibacter sp.
GCAAGCCAGAGGGGGATAAACAATGAGCAGCCCGGCGAATCCGTTGGCGGCAAAATCCGCCGAAACACAGACGACTGAGGTATCGCTGCTGGATCAGATTGTCTCCCAGGGGCGATTTGGCACGGACACCATTGCCCAGGAGCGCGGCAAGGACATGGTGAAGGAGTTCATCAACCAGGTTCTTGAAGGCAAGATGACTCTCACCCGCGACTCCGAGCAGACGATCACCGCGCGCATCGCCGAGATTGACCGGTTGGTCTCGCTGCAACTGAACGAGGTTCTGCACAATCCCGCCTTCCAGAAGCTGGAAGCCACCTGGCGCGGAATCTGGCACCTGGTCAACAAGAGCGAAACCAGCGACATGCTCAAGATCAAGTTGCTGAATGTTCCGAAAAGGGACCTTCTCAGGGATTTGCAGCGCGCGCTGGACTTCGATCAGAGCGCCTTCTTCAAGAAGGTCTATGAGGAAGAGTTCGGCGTCTTCGGCGGCGCTCCCTTTGGGGCGCTGGTGGGCGACTATGAGTTCGGCCGCAGCGGAGAAGACATCGAGTTGCTGGAGAAGGTGGCGCAGGTTGCCGCGGCGGCGCATGCTCCCTTCCTCTCCGCGGCCGCGCCGGAGATGATCAACCTGACCGAATTCTCCCAGTTGACGGGAATTCGCGACGTTTCAAAGGTCTTCGACAGCACGGAATATGCGCGCTGGAAGGGCTTCCGGGCTACCGACGACTCCCGTTACGTGGCTCTTACCCTGCCTCATGTCCTGATGCGCGAACCCTACGGCAAGGATGCGAAGCAGATCGACGAGTTCGCCTTCGAGGAGGGAGTCGACGGCCGGGATCACTCGAAGTATCTGTGGGGCAATGCGGCCTATTCTCTGGCTGCGCGGCTGACCGATTCCTTTGCCAGATACGGCTGGTGCGCCGCGATACGGGGCGTGGAGGGTGGCGGCCTGGTGGAGGCGATGGCCACGCACAACTTCCGCACCGATGAAGGCGACGTAGCGCTGAAATGCCCGACGGAAGTCAGCATTACAGACCGCCGCGAGAAGGAACTTGCCGACCAGGGCTTTGTGCCGCTGGTGCATTGCAAGGGGACTGACTATGCCGCCTTTTTCAGCGTGCAAACGGCCAATAAGCCTAAGCTCTATGACAAAGCCGAGGCCAACGCCAACGCGCGACTCTCGGCCCAGTTGCCGTACATGCTGGCCATGTCTCGTTTCGCGCATTATCTGAAAGCCATGATGCGGGACAAGCTGGGCAGCACCATGAGCCGCTCGCAGGCCGATCTTTACTTAAACCAGTGGATCGCGAATTATGTGATCGCGGACGATAATGCGTCCCCCTCCGCCAAGGCTGAACACCCCTTGCGCGAGGCGCGCATTGAAGTCATGGAAGTGCCGGGGAAGCCGGGGGCGCTGCGCGCCGTCTGCTTCCTGCGTCCCCACTTCCAACTGGATGAACTCACAGTGTCCTTGAGGCTGGTAGCGGATCTGCCCCAACCCGCGGGTAAGTAGATCCACTGCTCCCTCTCTCGTGAACCGGAAATCCCCAACCGGCCTTCAAGCAAGGCCCAACACGAAAGGATTGCGACATGGCAGTTGATTACTATCTGAAAATCGATGCCGTTCAGGGCGAAGCGACGGACCAGGACTTCAAGGATCAGATCAACATTCTTTCCTTCTCCTGGGGTGGGCACCAGGTCAGTTCCGCGGGCACGCGGTCGGCCGGCTCGGGAGCGGGAAAGGTCGAGCTCGCGGACTTCAGCGTCACCAAGCACTATGACAAGTCAAGCCCGCAGTTGTTCAAATCGCTGGTCGCTGGAACGCACAGCCCGACTGCTGTTTTGAGCGCGGTGAAGGCGGGCGCCGGCGGCAAGCCGTTTCTCAAGATCACTTTTGAGGAACTGTTTGTGACCTCGGTCCAGATTGCCGCTACAGACGAGCTTCCGACTGAGAGCGTATCCTTCAGTTACAAGCAAATCAAGATTGAGTACAGCACGCAGAATGAGAAGGGAACGCTTACGCCTACGGGATCGGTGACCTACAACCAGGGAACCAATAAACTCAGTTGAGGAACTTGTGACACCACTTGCGCTTTACCGCGAAGGAAAACTGCGGGAGGCCATCCAGGCGCTTGGCGAAGAGTTGAAATCCAATCCTCTCGACGCCAGGCGCCGCACGTTCCTGTTCGAGCTTCTGGTCTTTGCCGGTGAGTATGACCGGGCAGAGAAGCAGCTGGATCTTCTGGCGGGAGCGAATGCCGGGGCTGCCGCGGGGACTCTGCTTTATCGAAGTGCGCTGCACGCTGAGCGCACCAGGCAGAGCATGTTTGCCAACCGCGAGACGCCTCCTTCAAAGCAGGAGGCCGTTTATCCCGGAGTTTGGAACGGAAAGGCGTTCAGTGAGTTCAGCGATTCGGACCCGCGCATCGGCGCAAATCTCGAAGTGTTTCTGGCCGGCAGTTACACCTGGATTCCCATTCAATATCTCCGCAGACTCGAGATTGAGCCTCCCGCCAATCTGCGCGACCTGATGTGGGCGCGGGCGCGCGTGGAGACGAGCGCTGAATTTCGCCTGCAGGAGCTGGACGAAGTGCTGCTTCCCGTTATTTGTCCCCTCTCCTTCCGCCATGCGGATGAAACCGTTCAGCTGGGCCGCGAATCGGTTTGGGAGCAGGACGAGGCCCATGGCGAAATCCCTTACGGCGCGAAGATGATGGTCATCGATGGGGCCGATGTTCCGCTGCTGGAGATTCGCAGCGTGGCGTGGTCCGACCCGGAGAAGGAGTCTCAAGATGCCTCTGCGTGAGGATTTGCTTGCGCCGATTGCAGGAGAGAATCCATCGGGATCGGACCTTTACTACGACAAGATCTTCGGCCAGATCAAGGATGCGCGCAGAGAAGAAGAGGACCAGGGTCCGGTTGGGACGCTGGCCCAGCAGAAGAAGGCGGACCATCGCGCGGTCATCAAGCTGGCGGGCGAGGCGCTGGCCAAGAAGA
>JBEKZR010000043.1:0-15709 GCA_049509715.1 Occallatibacter sp.
GCCAGGAGATGCCCCGGCGGGCAGCGGAGATCCAAGCACCCTGGACGTGGTGCGTTCCGACCGGGCGGGATTCGCCGACGCCGTGGTGCTGGCGCAGGTGACCGGCTTGCTTGAGTCCCGGGGAAAGCACGTTGATCTGCGCCGCGCTTCGTCGGTGACACTGGATGATCTTCGCAGGATGCCCGCTGTCTTTGTGGGGAACAGTCCGTGGACGGAGCGGCTGAGCGCCGGCTTGAAGTATCAGGTTCAACACAATGCCTTTGCCGGAACGCTGGAGATTGTCGATCGGGACGCGGGTGCGCCCACCCCCTGGAGAATCAACTTCCTGGCGCCGTATTCGGAGCGAAGCCAGGACTGGGCCGTGATCACGCGCTTTCGCGATCCGCGCACGCAGCAGATCGCGCTGCTGCTGTGCGGCCTAGGCCGCGATGGTACGGCCGCGGCAGGCGAGTTCATCTCCCGGCCCAAACTCCTGGATACGCTGATCCGGCAAGCCCCGCCCGGGTGGGAACGGAAGAACTTTCAGGTCGTCATTGGAGTCGATCTGATCCACGGAAATGCCGGGCCACCGCATGTGCTGGCCACCTATTTCTGGTAAGAACACAAGACTTCCCATGGCGGCTGAAAGAGAAGCCGCCTATTCTGGCTATCTCCTTTTTGATTCGCCGTTTCATCGCCAGGCGGAATAGCTCCTGGAGGTCGGCTCACCTGCCTGTGCTGGCTGCCGCCCGCGGCCTCGGCAGTCATTTCCGGTTCAGCTGCCGTTCTGAACGTACGAAACGGGTCTCTACCCGGAGCCTTCCTCCGGCTTTACCGGCAATAAAGCGGCCTATTTGTGGGGATTCGAGGCCTTGCCAGACTTCCAGACCGCCTGATGCCGGTTCAAGGCCGTCACGCACGTTGAGAACTCAAATGCGACCACTCATAATCACTTGCAATCGAGCAATCCGGGGTCTGTGTATCCGACCCGGTGCACACAGCGGTGGGAGAGCCCCGGCGATTGTGGTTTGCCGCCATCGGTGCGGGGGCCCAGTCGGCCACAAAGTGGGTCCTTTTCAAGATGATGCCAGGCAAGGAGGCTGTTCAAATGACTTCAGAGATTAACCGACGGACGTTCCTCGAGGGCGCGGCTGCCGCAACTGCATTCACCATCGTTCCCCGAGCCGTTCTTGGCCAGGGACATGTTCCTCCCAGCGACAAGATCACGCTCGCCCATGTCGGTTTCGGAACCGAGGCGATTCGCGAGGTGGCCAGCCTCTTGGAGAACCCCTACGTTCAGCTCACCGCCGTCTGCGATGTGGAAAAAGACGGGCGCCACTACCTGGAATGGTTTCCCGGAGGCATCCGCGATGGCATCCGCATCATGCTGGAGGAGCCGAATTGGCACGAGGGCATGGACTGGGTGCCAGGAGGCCGGGATATCGGCAAGGAGATCATCGAGGCCTACTACGCCAAGAAGCGCGCGGCCGAGAAGTTCTCGGGCGTGAATACCTATGCGGATTTCCGCGAAATGCTGGAAAAGGAAAAGGACCTCGACGGCGTGAAGGTCATGACGCCCGACCACCTTCACGGGATTGTAGCTTTGGCGGCGATGAACAAGGGCAAGCACGTGATGGTGGCCAAGCCGCTCGCGAACCGCCTGGCCGAGGCACGGTTAGTGATTGAGACGGCGAAGCGGACGAAGGTTGTCACACACCTCATGCCAGCCAACATCTCGCTCGGCTTCCGCAATGCAATGAAATGGATTCAGCAGGGCGCCATCGGCCAGTTGCGGGAGATCCACAACTGGACGAGCCGTCCGGTCTGGCCGCAGTACCTGACGCTGCCCACCGACCGGCCGCCGATCCCGGATGGCTTCAACTGGACCCTCTGGCTGGGCCCGGAGAACGACCGGCCGTACCACCCGTGGTACACGCACACCTCCTTCCGCGGCTGGTACGACTTTGGCGGCGGCGCCATCAACGATATGGGCATCTACAGCAACTGGACCGTCTTTCAGGACCTGGCGCTGGATGCGCCGTACTGTGTTGAGACCACGATCAGCAATGCCTGCCAGGTGTTGGACAACCAGACGGTCAACAAGATCAAAAACGATTACTCCTATCCTCTGGCCAGCACGGCAAGGATGCGCTTCCGCGCCAAGGGAGACCGGCCGGCTATCGACATCTACTGGTACGACGGCGGCAATAGGCCGGCCACGCCAGACGAACTGCTCTCCGAAGACCGCTCAATGCCCTCGGATGGAATGCTTCTGGTGGGCGACAGTGGAAAGATCCTGGCCGGCTTCGAGTGCGACAACCCGCGCGTGATCCCGGAGAGCAAGTTCACGGAATTCCGCAAGTTGCGCAACATCAGTGCTCCGCCCATGCCGAATCAGGGTGAGAGACCGCCCATATTCATGGCGGGCGGAAAGCTCCCCCTCATGGCGTATCGGCCGGAGATGCGCGGGTCGGGCCCAGCCCGCTCCAACGACTCGCGGCCCTGGGTAGACGCCGTCCGCAACGGGTCAACGACGTACGGCGATTTCCAGATGGCGGGGCCCATCAGCGAGGCCTTCAACCTCATCTCGATCTCCTACCGGATGGGCGGCATCCGGCTGATGTGGGACCCGGCCGCGGGCAAGATCACGAATAACGAAGATGCCAACAAGCTGCTTGGCCGCGAATACCGGCCGGGATGGAAGCCGGAAGGGTTGATCGTTTAGCTGACCTGAGCCGGTTGTTTCCTTTGAAGCGCGTCGCGGAGTGCGGGGCGGAAAAGAGGAGGCAGCCGGCTCAAATGCTGGGAGAGATACGCGTGAGTACGCAGAGCGGAAGTGCGGGAATGGATCGCCGCGAGTTTCTTGTGGCGGCTACTGTGTCGGGTGCAGCGCTGGTAGGGGCTACTCCCATGAAGGCGCTCAACCAGGCCTCGAATGAAGTGCGCGTTGCGCTGCTTGGCGCTGGAGCGCAGGGGCAGGTATTGCTCGAGGCAGCGATGCAGATTCCGGATGTGCGCTTTGTGGCTGTCTGCGACATATGGGCCGAGTACAACCTGCGGCGCGCCACGCGGATGATGAAGGATGCTGGCCATCCCAACCACGCTTATACCGATTACCGCGAGATGCTGGACAAAGAGAAGGAGCATCTGGATGCGGTATTGATTGCGACGCCTGACTTTTGGCACGCCGAGCATGCCATTGAAAGCATGAAGGCAGGCCTGCATGTCTACTGCGAAAAGGAGATGGCGACGAACCTCGCGGACGCACGACAAATGGTTCTGACCTCCCGCGAGACAGCCAGACTACTGCAGATTGGGCATCAGAGACGCAGCAATCCGCGCTACCGGTTCTGCTACGAAAGGCTGATTAATGAATCCCGGTTGCTGGGCCGAATCACGACGGTAAATGCGCAATGGAATCGCGCCAAGCGTGACTTTGCCACCATGCCGCCGCGCTACGCGATGAAGCCGGAGGTCCTGGAAAAATACGGATTCCGTTCGATGGAGCAGTTTCTGAACTGGCGCTGGTTCCGGGGGCTTGGCGGCGGTCCGATTGTTGACCTTGGCTCGCACCAGATCGACATCTTTAACTGGTTCCTCGGCGTCCGTCCCAAGGGAGTGACCGCAAGCGGCGGCACCGACTACTACGACAAGGCGACGCACGAGTGGTACGACACGATGATGGCCGTCTACGACTATGAAACGCCTCAGGGCATCGTGCGTGCCTTCTACCAGACCCTGACCACGAACGGGTTTGGCGGCTATTACGAGGTCTTCATGGGAGACCAGGCGGCGCTGGATATCTCCGAATCGGCAGGCCGGGGATCGATTTACCGCGACCCTGCCAACGCGCCCGATTGGACCCCGTTTGTGAAGGCAGGAATATTGACCGCGCCAGTCGAGGAGGCCAAGCCCGCCGCGGGCGGAGCGGTGCTGGACGTGCGCGAGACGGCAGCGCCTCCCAGCTACGGCATCCCCGTCAAGATGAGGAAGAAGTACCATCAGCCGCACCTGGAGAACTTCTTTGGCGCGGTGCGCGGCAAGGTCAGGCTCAACTGTCCCGGAGAGATCGGCTACGAGACGGCGGTAACCGTACTCAAAGTGAACGCAGCGGCCGAAGCTAGAACCCGCCTCGAGTTCAAACCCGAGGAGTTCGAGATCTGACATGCGGCCAGCCCTTTCCAATCTTTCGATGCTTGCGCTGGCTGCTATTCTTTTTGGCGCCGGATCGGCAAGAGCTCAGAAGCCGCTCCTGGGCGATCTTCCCTCCGGCAGCCGCTCGCGCCCGGTTCACGTGATTCCTTTGCGCGATGAGAACGGTGACACGATCGCGCCTAACGACCATCTGCCCTTGCCCTATTCAACCGAACAAACCTGCGGCGCCACCTGCCACGATGTTCAGACGATACGCCGTGGCTGGCATTTCAACGCGGCGCTTCCGGGCGTAACCGCGGGCAGGAATGGCGAGCCCTGGCTCTGGATCGACACCGCAACCGCGACCCAGATTCCGCTTTCGTACCGTGCCTGGCCTGGGACATACAGGCCGCAGGATGTGGGTATCGGGGCGCGGGCCTTCGCTCTCCGCTTCGGAGCTCGCACGCCGGCGCCCATCGAGAGTGACTCTGCGGATAGCTCTCAGGATCGCGCCCGCTGGAATGTCTCTGGAAAGCTTGAGGCCAACTGCCTTGCCTGCCACGACCGGTCGCCGATCTACGATCAGTCCGAGTTCGCGCGGCAATTGAGAGTAGAGAACTTCCGCTATGCCGCCACGGCTGCGAGTGGAATGGCGGTCGTGACCGGCTCGAGCAGCAAGATGCCGGGCACGTTCGACTATTTTCTTCCCGCATCGGTGGAGGATTCGCTTCAGCCCAGCATTCCGCAGGTGCATTACGCGGCAGAGCGATTCCTTGCGGGCCAAAAGGTGGCCTTCGATATCGCCCGCCTGGCCGACTCCAACCGCTGCTACTACTGTCACACCGAGATCGACGTCGCAGTCTCAGGCAAAGAACGCTGGAAAGCGGGCGAAGATGTTCATATGGCCCGGGGGATGGCTTGTGTCCAGTGCCACAGCAATGGGCTGGATCATGCGATCACGCGCAACTACGAGGGCGATCCCGCCGCGGCGGGGAATGCCTTTTCCGGATCGCTTTCCTGCCGCGGATGCCACATGGGATCGGCCAATGGACAAAAGCCTTCCGGACCGCATGGCCTGAATGCACCCTACCCAAAGCACAAGGGCTTGCCTGCCCTGCACCTGGAGAAATTGAGCTGCACCTTCTGTCATGCGGGCCCCATGCCATCCGGCAAAACGCGCATGATGAAGACCGCTCGCGCGCATGGCCTTGGGGAGCACAATGCGAACCTCGACGCGGATGCACTGCCGCACATCGTCGATCCCGTCTATGCGCAGTTGAACGATGGCAAGCTAGCGCCGTATCGCGCCGTCTGGCCGGCCTTCTGGGGAAGGATGAAAGCGGGACGAGTGGAGCCGCTGAACCCCGAGTCGGTGCGGCGTTTGCTCGATGACAAAAAGCTGAGCCGCCAGGCGCCCGCCAACGGAAGCTGGCCAAGCGCCGATATTGCCTGGGTCCGGCGGGTGCTTCAGCTTCTCAGCCAAAGCGCTTCAGGCCAAGCGGAGGCTGTCTATATCGCAGGCGGAAAGCTATACCGTCTCGATGCTTCGGGAGATGTAAAAGCCGAAGCGAATGCCCAGGCGGAGCCCTACCTCTGGGCCATCGGCCACGACGTGCGCCCCGCCTCGCAGGCGCTCGGCGCGAACGGATGCCAGGATTGCCACTCTAAAACATCGCCTGTCTTCTTCGGCGAAGTGCAGGTAGATTCACCGCTGGAACAGCTTGGTTCCTGGAAGATGAACCACTTTCAACCCAAAGTGGATGCAGCCTATCAGCTGAGCCTGGCGAACTCGTGGAAGTTCAGGATCTGGCTGAAAGTGATTGGGAGCGGCGTGGCAATCGTTCTCTTGTTGTTGCTCCTCGGCGGTGCGTATCAGGGATTGGTCGGCTTGTCCGCCAGGATCTCCAGGGGGCGACAGGACCATGTATAGAACAGTCGTTATCGGAGTATTCGCGACGGTCGTGGTCCTCATCGCTGCGGACCTTGCGCGCAGAGTCTTGTTTTGCCGCGTCCGGCGCTCCGGACGCGAGGCAGACCGCGGTGATCGCGCTCTGCGTCTTCTTCGGTTATGCGTAAATGTGGCCGGCGGAGTCTGTCTTGCCGTCGTCACCGTAACCGGCTTCGCCGCCGTGCTTGCCAATGCGCCCGCGCTCGGCGGTTACCTTCTCATGGCCCACGTGACCACCGCGGGCGGCTTCGCCGGCGCTGCACTGGCGGTTGCTGTCGTCTGGGTCTCGCGCAACTGGATCACGCAGGCGGATTGGGAGTGTATGGCCAAGGGCGGCAGACCGTCCGCGGTCTCCGTGTCTGTCACAGTCCTCATGCGCAAAGTTTTCTTCTGGATGGCACTGGCATCGGCGGTGCCCACTTTGGCCACGGCGCTGCTGGCGATGTTTCCTCTTGCTTCGCCTGCTCAGCAGCAGGTACTGCTTCAGGCTCACCGCATCATTGCACTGCTGTTGGTGGCATGCAGTGTTCTATTCGCCTACTGCGCTCTGGCAGCCGAGTGGGATCACCGCGGGAGCTAAGAGAAATGCAGCCACTTTCCGCAAACACGCGATTGTCCATGCGGACCTGCATTGTGTTCGGCTGCCTGATGCTGCTTGCTGCCGCACTTCGGCTGCCGCAGTTGCCTGCGCGGCCCATGCATAGCGATGAGGCAATCAACGCAGACAAGCTGGGAGTGTTGCTCGATCGAGGTGAGTATCGATACTCGCCCGCGGATTACCACGGGCCGACATTGATTTATGCCACCTGGGCCCTGGCCAGGGCAGAAGGAATCACGCACTACGTCGACTTGAGCGAGACCACGTTGCGGCTGATCCCGGCGCTGGCGGGGATTCTGCTGGTTGGAATGCACATCTTCGTGGTGCGGTACATCGGACTGATCGGTGCGGCGGCGTCCGCTCTGCTGACAGCGGTTGCGCCGGCCATGGTCTATTACAGCCGCGACTATATCCACGAGATGCTGCTTGTGGTGTTCACCTTTGGATGCCTGATCGCCTCTCTCCGCTATTGCGAGCAAAGGCGTGCAGCCTGGGCCGTCGCGGCAGGCGCCTGTGCCGGGCTGATGTTCGCCACCAAGGAGACAGCGATCATCCCGCTGGCATGCATGGCGATCGCGGCGGCCATCGCGGCGGCAATCCGTTGGCGATGGAATGGGCAATCGCCAACGGCCCGAAGCTGGCTTGGACACGCGGCGCTTGCAGTGGGGGCGGCTTTTTGCTCAACCGCTCTCCTCATCTCATCCTTCTTTGCAAATCCGCGCGGCATTACGGATTTGATCCTGTCGTATCGCGGGTACTTGCTGCGCGGCACAGGCGTGGGAACGGCTCATGTTCACCCCTGGAGCTACTACCTGCACTTGATGAATTTCTATCAGACCGCGGGAGGGCCCCTGTTCACTGAGGCCCTCATTACGATTCTTGCTATCGCTGGCGTGGTAGTCGCCATTTTCAGGTGCGTCCAGGGTAAAAGCGGCTTCCGATTCCAGCTTTTTCTGGCCGTCTACTGCGTCGCCATGATCGCGGCATATTCGCTGCTTCCCTACAAGGTGCCCTGGAACTTTCTCGGTCCCATCCACGCGATGATCCTGCTGGGAGGAACAGCCCTGGCCGCTCTGAACGACACCGTTCGCAGGAACTCGGTGAAGGCAGTCGCAGCCGCGTTGCTTCTGCTGGGCTGCGGTCATCTTGGGTGGCAGGCGTGGATGGGAAGTTTCCGGTTCGGCTCGGATCCGGCGAATCCATGGGTCTACGCCCACACAGGCAAGGATGTCTTCACCATTGTGCAGAAGCTTGAGCTTCTGTCTTCAACCTATCCCGCTGGCCGCGCCGAGATTCCCATCGCCATTGTGAGCAAGGAGAATCTGTGGCCATTGCCGTGGTATCTGAGGCATTACGAACGGGTGCAATGGTGGAATGGTGTCTCAGATACAGCACCGCTCGCTCCTGTGTACCTGATTACGCCCGACATGGAGCCGGCCCTGACCCGCCGGCTGTACGAGGTACCTCCACCCGGGCAACGTGACCTCTATATGAACCTCTTCGACCAACCTGTGGAACTGCGGCCGGGCGTCGAACTACGCGGGTACGCCCAGTTGTCTGTCTGGGAGGGTCTGTGACTGACGCACTCGCCACGGCAGCCATGCTGACAGGTGTCGAGCCAGAGATGGCAACGTTCCCTGCTGCTCTCTGGAGCCCTTCCACACACCGCTTTGGGCATCAGGCCATGGCGTCGATGTTTGAGATTCTCTGCGTGCATGAGGACGCAAACTACGCGCGCCAGGCAGCCAATCAGGCCTTCGACCTGCTCGACAGGCTCGAAGGAGACTTGAGCCGCTTTGTTGAGAACAGCGACATCACACGCATCAACAACCTGCCAGTTGGCGGCGCCGTCAGGGTTAGCCGTTGGACGATGGAGTGTCTCATGCTGGCACTATTAGCCATCGAGGAAACTGGCGGTGCTTTCGATATCTCCTTGGGTACGGGCCTTTGCAAGCTGGTATTGCGGCCATCGGAGTATGAGGTACAGGCGAACGCTACCGGCATATGCCTGGATCTTGGCGGTATTGGTAAGGGCTATGCCGTCGATCGAATGGCCGAAGTCCTTGTGGATTGGGGCATTGATCAGGCGTTGATTCACGGCGGGTGCAGTTCAGTCCGGGCTTTGCGGCCTCCTCCGGGGCAGGCGGGTTGGCCGCTTCGCATAGGCCTGCCCGGAGAGCACGCCACACCTGCGTATAACTATTCGGCGTCGCAGTGCGTGTTGAGCGCTTCAGGGTTGCAGAAAGGGAACCATATTCTCGATCCCAGAGGTCCGAATCGGGCTCGCCTTCGTCCCGCGGCATGGGTGATCGCCGGCACCTCGGTCTTCCGGCCCGCCCTTTGCAAGATGGGATCTGTCGGGTTAGGCGGCGAAGCAGTCTCCGAGTCGCCCGCCGCGTTGGCTGAGGTGTTCTCGACTGCGTTCCTGATGTTGAGCCGACAGGAAGTGGATGCGTGCCGCGCACGCTGGCCGGGCCTGGAGGCGTTGCTGGCCGAACCGGATGATGGCGTCCCATCTCATGGTATTCGCTTGTACACCTGAACTGAATGAAACAAGGAGAGAAGAAATGAAAATGAGCCGTATCGAATCGAAGACCTATCTTGTGGTTCTCGGCCTGGCCTGTATGAGCGCCGTAGCGCGCGCACAACTTGCGCCGGTTCCCATTGAATTGCCGAAGCCCGGTTACGAGGGCACGCCGGCGAATCTCTTGTCCATACACAATCTCGAGAAACCATCGGTGAAGCAGCGCCCTCCGTTCCTCGCCCCTGTGGGTGTCGTCAACCTTGCCAAGGGCAAGAAGGTTACGAGCACGGAGACAGATCCTGTTGTTGGAGACCTCACAATGGTCACCGACGGTGACACGACGCAGGCGGACGGAAACTACGTGGAACTCGGGCCTGGCGTTCAATCCGTGACCATCGATTTGGGGGCGATGTTGGAGATCTATGGCGTGCTGTTCTGGCACTATTTCCAGCCGCGCGTCTACTTCTGCATCGTTGTCCAGACCGCGGATGACGAAGCCTTCACAAAAAACAAGCAAACCTGGTTCAACAGCGATACAGGAAACAAGGTTGGGCAGGGCGCGGGCACGAACATGCTCTATGTAGAAAGCTATGAGGGCAAGCTTGTGGCCACCAAGGGCGTGAAGGCGCGCTACGTCCGGTTATTCAGTTGTGGAAACAACGTGAACGAGCTGAACCACTACATCGAGGTCGAGGTCTTCGGGTTGCCTGCGAAGTGACGATTACCCCTGCCGGGTCTGCGGGCCAAACGATGAGCAGGACCCGGCAGGGCCGCTCCCGGTTTCGAGACAAGTCCACGGCTGTCTGTTGCCGGAAGGAAACCAGCATGAAGCTGCGTTTGAAGACCGCGCTGATTGGAACAGGTTTTGTGGGGCGCGTGCATCTCGAGAATCTGCTGCAAAGCGGCTGCGCCGAAGTTGCGGCGTTGGTCACGGCGCCTGTCGATTTAATCCGGACCGGCATGCTGGCAGCGCAGTTTGTTACGGGCCATCGCATCACGGCGCTATGTGCGGACCTCAAGACCTTCCACCGGACCCGCAGACAGCCCGTCGGATCATTGGAGACCTTTGCCGTCAATTCATTGCAGGCGACAAACTTGAGAGAAGCGCCGATTGAAACCGAAGATTTCGGGGCTGTCGTGTTCCGCATGGGCGAACGCACGCGCGGAAGTTTCACGGCCAACCAGACGTCGGCCGGAAGAAAGAATCGCGTATGAATTGAAGTCTACGGTTCAAGGATGGGAATGGCCTGGAATGGCGAGAACCCGGGTTCAAATCCCGTCGGGGACGCCAATAGAATCAACAATTTAACCGATTCAGGCAAGCCGCGCGCACCATAGAGCATTTCTACTCCGCATCCGGCAGCTCGCGCCCGCAAGCGGACCCCGCCTGGCGTTGCATCCGGCACACTTCGCCGGTAGACTAGAGAAGGCCGCAACGAATCCGCGCACGGCCGGGGAGTTCCCGGGGTAACTGCCAGTGCCACAACAGCGCAGTCGAGAGCATCCTCTAAATCGTTGTAGCCAAAGCGGAGAGGTGGCAGAGCCCGGTTGAATGCACCTGACTCGAAATCAGACATAGTCGCAAGGCTATCGGGGGTTCGAATCCCTCCCTCTCCGCCAGCACCTGCGGTGCGGCCAACTGCTCGCTAATCGCTCGCAAGAGATTCAGGATTGAGCATGGAGAGACAGGTTCTCTTGAGACTGAATCCTCCGCCAGCACCTGCGGTGTGGCCAACTGCTCGCTGATCGCTCGCAAGAGATTCATGTTTGAGCATGGAGAGACAGGTTCTCTTGAGACTGAATCCTCTGGATCGTTCCAAATTCTGATGTGGCTATCCTGCGACTGCCCGCAGCCGAAATCAAAAATAGGATGGGTAGGTATTCATACCTTGAGTACATTAGTGTGTGCACTATCGTATTGCACGTCGCCTAGTACACTAAATAGTTCCCTACTTTTCGCGCTGACCCGCAGGAGGCCCTATGGCATCGATCATTCTTCCGGCAGTTCCATCCGAGTCGCGGCCGGGGCGGTTTGGCGTGTATGGCGGGCGGTATGTGCCCGAGACGCTGATGGCGGCGCTGGTGGAGCTGGAGCGCGAGTACGATCTGGCCAAGGCGGACGCAGCGTTTCAAGCGGAGTTGGCCGATCTGCTAAAGGATTATGCCGGGCGGCCAACGCCGCTCTACTTCTGCAAGAGGCTCACGGAGCAGTTGGGCGGGGCGAAGATTTATCTCAAGCGCGAAGACCTGCTGCACACCGGGGCGCACAAGATCAACAACGCGCTGGGCCAGGGATTGCTGGCCAAGCGGATGGGCAAGAAGCGCGTCATCGCCGAGACGGGCGCGGGGCAGCACGGCGTGGCCACCGCTACGGTATGCGCTCTGCTGGGCATGGAGTGCGTGGTCTACATGGGCGACGTGGACATGGCGCGGCAGGAGTTGAACGTGCTACGCATGCGGCTTCTGGGCGCGGAGGTGCGCGGGGTTTCGTCGGGATCGAAGACGTTGAAAGACGCCATCAGCGAGGCCATGCGCGATTGGGTGGTCAACGTCCGGACCACCTATTACCTGCTGGGCAGCGCGTTGGGGGCGCACCCTTATCCCACCATGGTGCGCGACTTCCAGCGCGTGATCGGCATCGAGATGAAGGAGCAGATCCTCAAAAAAGAGGGGCGGCTGCCTACGGCGGTGATTGCGTGCGTGGGCGGAGGGTCGAACGCCATGGGCGCGTTCTACGAGTTCCTCTCAGACAGACAAGTCCGGCTGATCGGCGTGGAGGCGGGCGGGCGCGGCACGGAGTTGGGCGATCATGCGATGCGGTTCAGGGGCGGGTCGCCGGGGGTGTTGCAGGGGACTTATTCCTACGTGCTGCAGGATGAGAATGGCCAGATCGCGCTGACGCATTCGGTTTCGGCGGGGCTGGACTATGCCTCGATCGGGCCGGAGCACGCGGCGTTGCACGACTCGGGACGGGCGGAGTACGTCTCGCAGGACGATGCGGCGGCGCTGGACGCGGTGGTGAAGCTGGCGCGGACGGAGGGGATTTTGCCTGCTCTGGAAAGCGCGCACGCGGTGGCCGAGGCCCTGCGGATTGCTCCCGCGATGCACACGCGTGACATACTGGTAGTCAACCTCTCCGGACGCGGCGACAAGGATATGGGCATTCTGGCGCGCGAGTTGAAGCTTTAGCGTAGTGTCCCTGGAGCAGGGCGTTTGAGATTCGTGGTTTTCCACCCTAGCCGCAAAAACAAGAACGCGGCGAGGGTGGGGCACCCAACTGATTAGGAAGTCAGCGGGTCAGCAAGTTCGCGAGTTGCGATTTTCAATGGCGATACGATTCGATCACAAACCCGGATTGGTGGTTTATCTGACGGCCGGCGATCCCGGCCTCGATGCCACGCGGGCTATTGCGATGGCGGCGATCGACGCGGGCGCGGATGTGATCGAGCTGGGCGTGCCCTTCAGCGATCCGCTGGCGGATGGACCGGTGATTCAGAGGGCCATGGAGCGGGCGACGGGGCTGGGCGTGAGTTTGCGGGATGTGATCCGGCTCGCCAAGGAAATTCGCGCGGCGCGGCCTCAGGCGGGGCTGGTGATCTTCACCTATCTGAATCCGGTTTTGCGTTACGGCCTGCACAGGTTTGCCGACGAGGCAGCGGCGGCCGGCGTGGACGGCGTGCTGGTGACGGACTTGATCGTCGAGGAGGCGGGCGAGTATCTGACCGAAATGGAGCGGGTAAAACTTGCGCCGATCTTTCTGGCCGCGCCCACCAGTCCCGACGAAAGGCTTGAAGCGATCGCGACGCACTCCAAGGGTTTTGTTTACGCCATCTCCCGCGTGGGCATTACCGGCACGCAGCAGAGCGTGGCAGCCGATGCAGCGGCTTTGGTGGCGCGCATCCGGCGATGGACGGGGCTGCCGGTTGCCGTGGGGTTCGGCATCTCCAACTCGGAACACGTCGCCCAGGTGGCGGAGTTCGCGGATGCCGTGGTGATCGGCAGCGCGATTGTGGAGTTGATCGAACGATCGATTCCGGAGACCGGGGTCCCCGCGGACAGGTCTTCGTACGTGGGGTGGGAGACGGCGCCTGCCGCAGTGGCTCGATTTATCAAGGGCCTGCACCTGTCCGCCGCGGCGGACGGCGCTGGCCCGGTAAGAAACCAGCCCCTAGCTTCCAGCTTTTAGCTCCTAGCTCACTCGGCTGTGGATTGAAATGCTGATGCTTAGCCGACAGGCACGAGCTATAAGCTAGTAGCTAGCAGCTAGCAGCTTTTTGCAACACGAGGATGAAATGACGCTGGAAGAATTGCGAGAACAAATCGATGTTCTGGACCGGCAGTTGGTGGAGTTGCTGAGCGAGCGGGCACGCGCCGCACAGATGATCGGTCACCTGAAGGTTGCCACCTCGCTGCCGGTGTACGAGCCGGCGCGCGAAAAGGTGATTTACGCCAACGTGCGCGCAGCCAACAAAGGTCCCTTGCCGGACATCGAACTGACGCATATTTACGAGCGCATTATCGACGTGATGCGGGCCCTGCAGAGGGACGAGTTGGCATCGGAGAGGAAAGTCCTGGCGGATACATCGGGGTCCCCGGCGACAGGTCTTGGTCGCGGGGGTGATGATGCGCCGGGCCACGGCACTGGCGCAGAGTCGCCCGAGACAGGGAAAAAGCAATGATCGTATCCATGCAGGAGAAAGCCACTGAGGAACAGATAGATGCCGTCATCGATGTGATGGAGGAGTCGGGGGTCGACGTACACCGGACGACGGGCGCGACCCAGACCATTCTGGCCGCTGTTGGGCCTACCGCCGGACTGGACCTGGGCAAGTTCGAGGTGCTGCCGGGCGTGCTCAACGTGATTCGCATCAGTTCCCCCTACAAGCTGGCCGGGCGCGCATTTCGTCCGCAAGGCACGGTGGTGGAGTTTCCCAACGGGGCCAGGATAGGCGGCGAGCAGGTTGTTGTCATCGCCGGTCCGTGCGCCATCGAGAATCGCGAGCAGATCTTCGAGACCGCCGCGCGCGTGAAGGCGGCGGGCGCCAGCTTTCTGCGCGGAGGCGCCTTCAAGCCGCGCAGTTCGCCTTACGCCTTCCAGGGGCTGGGAATTCCGGGGCTCGAACTGATGCGCGAGGCCGCCCAGAAAAACGGCTTGCTCACGGTGACCGAGGTCATGGAGATCTCGCAGATCGAGCCCATGCTGCCATTCACCGATTGCTTCCAGGTAGGGGCGCGCAATATGCAGAACTTCAACCTGCTGCGCGAGCTGGGCCAGATTCGCAAGCCGGTATTGCTCAAGCGCGGCATAGCCGCCACCATCGAGGAGTTACTGCTGTCGGCCGAGTACGTCATGTCCGGCGGCAACTATGACGTGATTCTGTGCGAGCGCGGCATCCGCACCTATGAGACATCCACGCGCAACACCATGGACATCGCGGCCATTCCGGTGATTCACAAGCTCTCCCACCTGCCCATTGTGGGCGACCCCTCGCACGGCACGGGGCGGCGCGATATGGTTCCAGCGATGGCCAAGGCCGCCGTGGCCGCGGGCGCGGACGGGATTCTGGTGGAGGTTCATCCCAACGCCGACAGGGCTGTCTCCGACGCGGCGCAGACGCTGTACCTGGAGCAGTTCGAGAAACTGATGGACGAACTGCGGGTCATTGCGAAGGCGGTAGGGCGCACCATGTGAGAACCCACACGATATACTTCAAAGTGTGAACGGGTAGGCTTGAATTTGGGGCGAACTTATTCGTTGTCGACTGACATTCGCGACGAAGGCTTGGTCCTCAGCGGCTTGCGTCCCACATCTGTGGAACCTGAATGGTGGGTGTCCTAAATGTCTTCAGGAGCGAAGATGAAAACCATCGGGCTAATCGGCGGCATGAGCTGGGAGTCAACGGTTCCATATTATCGGATCATCAATGAGACAGTTAGAGACCGCCTTGGTGGACTGCATTCCGCCAAGCTGGTTCTGTTGAGCGTTGACTTTTACGAAGTGGAACGCCTCCAAAGCACTGGCGATTGGGCCGGGGCAGGGCGGATGCTTGCTCAAGCCGGTCGCTCTCTCGAATTAGCCGGGGCTGATTTCCTTGTCCTGTGTACAAACACGATGCACAAAGTCGCATCGACAATAGAAAGGGCAGTGGCAATTCCACTCTTCCACATCACCGATCCGACAGCCGCTGAGATCAAGCGCTCCGGCTTCAAAAAGGTTGGCCTACTAGGTACTCGCTTCACAATGGAAGAGGATTTCTACCGTTCCCGTCTGCAATCGCACCACGGAATCAGCGTCTTGGTGCCGAAAGAGGCAGATCGAGAAATCGTTCATCGTGTCATTTATGAAGAACTCTGTTTGGGGAAAGTAGTCGATGCATCGCGTACCCAGTTTCGACGGGTCATCGAAGATCTTGTTGATTCTGGCGCTGAAGCGATCGTTCTCGGCTGCACTGAAATCTCTACGCTTGTTCAACGGAGCGACTCTTCAGTCCCTCTCTTTGACACCACAAGTATTCATGCATGCAAA
>JBEKZR010000430.1:0-2988 GCA_049509715.1 Occallatibacter sp.
CAGCAGGGCCAGCGCGCGCACCCGGTCGCGGGCGCTGATGGCGTCGGTCAACTCGTAAAGCGTGCGCTGCTTGGCCGCCAGCACCATGGTCTCCACATCGCCCAGGGTAATGCGGCCACGGCCCAGTGTATAGAGCAGCAGCTTCTCCAGCTCCGAGGAGACCAGCATCATGTCCGCGCCCAGCGCATCCACCAGCTCGCGGGCCGCATCCGGGTCCACGCGCGCGCCGGCCTCCTGCGCTGTGGCTGCGATCCAGCGCATCGCGTCTTCCTCGTTCACGCGGGCCAGTTCCACCATTCCGCAGTGCTCGCCCAGAGTTTCGGTGAGCCGCTCGAAGCGGTTCTTGTCGTCCATCTCCATGCGGCGCGCGTCGGAGGGGATGCGCAGGAAGTCGGCCACAAAAATCAGCAGCGCCTGCGGGTTGGGCGAGCGGAAATAGCGGTCCAGAGCCGCAAATTCGTCCTTCTTGGTCCCGCGGGTGTAGAGCTGGCGCACGTTGCGCACAAAAATCACCTGGAACGGCGCCATCAGCGAGGGAGTCTGCGCCCGGTCCAGCACCTCAAAGATCGAAGTGTTGGCCAGATCCAGGTCGGAGAGACAAAAATCCCTCAACTCTGGCGGCACGAAGGCCTTCAGCACGGCCGAGCGGCAGCGGTCCAGTAAAAAGACTTCGTCGCCAGCCAGCACGTAGCCGGCCTTGAGCGGCCCCTTGCCGGCAGCGGCAGCCTCGATCTCCGCCACAAAGCGGCCCACGGCGGCAAAGCCCGCGCCCCAGCGCCCGCCGCTCACCGGCTCACCGTCCTCGCAGCGCGGCCAATGAATGCGTCAATCATTCGGCTCCAGAATACCCTCACGGCAGTGTGCAAACCAGGAAAAAATCAAAAAACGGCTTCTAGCTTTTAGCTCTTAGCGAAAGACCAGGCGCTAAAAGCTAAAGGCTAAAAGCTAATAGCTGCCTTTCAAAACCCCTCCAGCACATCGGCCACCAACTGCCGCGCGAACTCCCGCGAGAGCCGCTCCATAGCCGCCGGATTCTCCTGGATGAAGGTCGGCAGGTCGGTGGTGGACTGGTACTGCTGGCGGTAGACGTAGTTCTTGTTCTCGTAGAGGATCTTGCCGTCCCGTCCCGTGAGCGTGACCGAAGTCACAATGGTGATGAGGAAGCTGGACGACTCTTGCGTCGATGCGTTGTAGGTCAGCGGCGTCACGACCTCCTTGAGAATCGTCCCGTGCAGCATCGCGTCCGGATCTCCGCCTGTGTCGGGCGTCACCCGCAGCCGGGTGCGCGTGGCAAATTCCCGGATCACCGCTTCGGTCATCACCGTCTCGGTGTGATACGCCTCGGTGCGCGTGGCGAAGACCGGCACGGAGAGCGTGCGCATATCGGGCGGCAGATGGGTGGCCGCGCCCAGCGTGTGGTATCCGCAGCCGGAGAGACCGAGCAGGGCAAGAGCGATCGGTGCAAATGCAAACTGGCGCATGACTTATCGTATCGCGCAGCCCATCCGGAGCGCACCTGATTCGGTTCCTAAAAGAATGACATCGCCACAAGCTGCTAACCCGATGATCCGGCATTCGGAGAGCGTTCTAATGAGAATGCTCATCTTTCCCACTGGTACCGTTGAGGATGTATTCCGCCATGGTGTCTGCAGCATCCCTTACTGGAGCATTTTCAATGTTGGAAAGCACCACAATGAGCAAGTGTTGATCGGGATAGCGGGCTTCAAATGCCGCAAAACCAGGATCCCCGCCCTCGTGATAGATTCTTCGCCGAGGGGCGCTGTCAACAAACCAGCCATAACCGTAATGACCAGGAGGATGGGCCGTGAACATGAGATCAAGGGAATGGCGCGTGAGAAAGCCCGGCGAGTCAAGGGCTTTATTCCAAAGGGCCAGGTCCCCGACGGTTGTGCAAATGCCTCCAGCGCCAATCTCAACAGACCGGTCAAAATAGTCTCGATGCCGCAAACGCCCATCCTCGAACGTGTATCCTTCAGCCGCGTTGGGAAGGATCGCGAGTGTGGAGGCATACCCGGAGTGGGTCATCTTGAGCGGCTCGAAGATGTGATGGGCGAGGTAGGCGCCATAATCCTCGCCCGAAAGCTGTTCGATGATGTAGGCGAGCAGGCAGTATTCGGTGTTGGAATAGGCCCACTTTGTTCCGGGCGGAAAGGCCAAGGGCCTGTCCCGGAAGGTTTGGATCAGTTCATCCGGCGTGTACGGCGCAGCAATCCCTTTCGAATAATCTTTGATGTCGTTGTTAGGAATTCCGGAGGTGTGAGTTAGAAGCTCGTGAATCGTGATCGCCTTCCAGGATTCCGGCGCATTCTTGTAGTATTTCCCGATGGGATCGTCGAGCGAAAGTTTTCCTTGCTCGGCTAATTGCAGAATCGCTACTGCCGTGAATTGCTTGCTGACGGATGCGATCTCAAACCTGGTTTGAACCGTGTTCGGAATCTTCCAGCCTTCGACGGCCAGGCCGTAACTCTTCTCCAGAATTGTTTGCCCATTGCGCTCGATAAGGATGTTTCCCTGAAATTGCCTTTCCGGAGGGAGTTTCCGCACAAAGGCGTCCATCCAGTCACTCAGGTCTCTTTGTTGAGCGTGGACACTGGTGGAAAGGAGCAAGACAAGCAAGATCGACCATTGCTTCATAGCGCGAGACTAGCAGAAGTTTGAGAGTGCGGCAATTGGGAACAAACAAGTCCCGTCAGTGAAGCGGATCGGAGACGAAGTAATCCATCCCTTCCGTTTTCTTGCGCAGATAGAGTGGAAGACGATTGCATTCCAAGGCAGCAAAACTACACCCAGGCTGTCGCCAGCATTCCCAACTTCACAGAAGAGAGTTTCAGGCCGTCGGCGCGATCCTTGAAATAGAGTTCGTTGAGCCGGTCTGAATCCAACTGCTCGAAGCGGTGGAATCCGGCGCGGCGCAGTTCCGCTTCCATTGTGTGCGGCGTGAAGAAGAGCTGGAACGGCTCTCCGGCG
>JBEKZR010000431.1:0-2985 GCA_049509715.1 Occallatibacter sp.
ATCAAGGCAGACGAGATTACGCAACTACTTCGCGAGCAGATTGCGAACTACGACGCGAAGGTCCAGGTGGACGAAGTCGGGACCATCACATCGCTGGGCGACGGCATTGCCCGCCTTCACGGACTGGACAAGGTGATGGCCGGCGAACTGCTCAGCTTTCCGCACGGCGTGGCCGGACTGGCCCTGAGCCTGGAAGAGGATTCGGTGGGCGCGGTGATTCTGGGCGATTACACCGAGCTGAGCGAAGGCGACGAGGTGAAGCGCACCGGAACCATCTTGAGCGTGCCGGTGGGCGAGGCCATGATCGGCCGCGTGGTAGACGCGCTGGGGGCGCCCATTGACGATAAGGGCCCCATCGCCTCCATGGCCAGGCTGCCCATCGAGCGTCTGGCGCCGGGCATCGTCGACCGCCAGCCGGTGCGCGAGCCCATGGCCACCGGCCTCAAGGCCATCGACTCCATGATTCCCATCGGCCGCGGCCAGCGCGAGCTGATTATTGGAGATAGACAAACGGGCAAGACAGCCGTGCTGCTGGACACCATCATCAACAACGCCAAGAACGATCTGATCTGCATCTATTGCGCCGTCGGCCAGAAGCGCTCCTCCATCGCTCAGGTGGTGCAGACGCTGACCGAAGCCGGAGCCATGGGGCACACGGTCGTGGTGGCCGCCTCGGCCTCCGAACCGGCGCCGATGCTTTACATCGCTCCCTACGCGGCCTGCGCCATCGGCGAGTACTTCCGCGACAACGGCCGCCACGCTTTGGTGATGTACGACGATCTCTCCAAGCACGCCATGGCCTACCGCGAGATTTCGCTGCTGCTGCGCCGCCCTCCGGGCCGCGAAGCCTATCCCGGCGACGTCTTCTATCTCCACTCGCGGCTGCTGGAGCGCGCCTCCAAGATCAGCGACAAGAAGGGCGGCGGTAGCTTGACCGCGCTGCCGGTCATCGAAACCCAGGCCGGCGACGTTTCGGCCTACATTCCCACCAACGTCATCTCCATCACCGACGGGCAGATCTTTTTGGAAACCGACCTGTTCAACTCCGGCGTTCGTCCGGCGGTGAACGTGGGCCTTTCGGTTTCGCGCGTGGGCTTCTCTGCGGCCATCAAGGCGGTCAAGCAGGTGGGCGCCACGCTTAAGCTGGACCTGGCGCAGTACCGCGAACTGGCGGCCTTCGCGCAATTCGGCTCCGACCTGGACCCGCTCACCCAGAAACAGCTCAACCGCGGCGCGCGCCTGACGGAACTGCTCAAGCAGCCGCAGTTCCAGCCGCTTACCTGGCAGCAGCAGGCGGTGATTCTCTTTGCCGGCACGCAGGGCTACCTGGACGATCTGCAGGTCAGCGACATTCGCGCCTTCGAGAATGGATTGTACAAGTACTTTGAGAGCGCGCAGACCGCGCTCATCGAAGACCTGACCAGCAAGAAAGCGCTCGACGACGATCTGCGCAACCGGCTGCACGCGGCGCTGAAAGAATACTCAGCCAACTTCAAGGCGGAGAGCGCGGTCTCCGCATAGGGACTAAGGGACAAGGGATCTGTAAAGACAACAAGGAGGTGTCTGTGACACGAATCCGCGAGTTGTTGTTGCTGATATGTTTCGCAGCTTCGTCTAGCTACTTGCTGACGGCGCAATCACAAGAATCCGCCCAGGCCGATATTGATATGGTTAGGGCGACTTACGCCAAGCTGATCTTCGCCGCACGCATAGGTGACATACGAGAGGGTGTCCTTTCAGGAGACGTAGATAGGAAAGAACGACTCCGTCTACACCTGGTGGTTACACTCTCGGATATGAAAACAGGGCCAGTGAACGATCTTCGGAAGATGCAATACACGGATGTAATTACCAAGCCCTCTGGCAATGTCTTGGCCGTCACCCCGGGCAGTTGGACGCTGAAAACGAAGGATGGGCGGCTTCTACTCGGTGAGACCGCGTCCCTGAGCTGGACGAACCACGGTTTGAATGTTGAACTCTGGCAGTCGTTTGAAGACCGGCATATCCTCTTTGGCCAGGCTCTTGATGAGACAGTTGGCAAGGAATATACGCGCTATGCCTGGTTTACGGCGAAGGTGTCCTATGCCGGGCAGGAACGGCAGTATAAGGCATTGTTTCTTTTCGGCCAGGACGCCGCGGAAAACCCGGTCACGCTGACGATGGACAGCATTGTCGGAGGTGGGGCGTCGGAACTGCATTCGTTTATCGATGCTCCAGTCACACCCGATCCTCTCCTGGAGGAGCAATTTCGCAACCTGCCTGAGACCAAAAAACTAATCAAATCGATGCGAGCTTCACCTAGCTGTACACCAGAGCCGCGCACGAAGATGTGTTGCGATGAAGCCAGCGGCCAGTGCGGTGTCGATGCAGATACGCTCCAAAGGCACGGTTTCGTATTCAGCGCTGCAACAGCATCGGCAACACCTGACAACTGAGAACTGACAATGGCAAACGTACTTGATTTACGGCGTCGGATTCGCAGCGTGAAGAACACGCGGCAGATCACCAAGGCCATGAAGATGGTCTCGGCGGCGAAACTGCGGCGCGCGCAGGAGCGGGCGCTGGCGGCCCGGCCCTACGCCAAAATGATTACCAGCGTGCTGGAATCGCTGACTCGTCGCGCTGAGATCTTTGATCCGGCCACCGGCGAATTGCGCCATCCGCTCTTCGCCACCCGGCCGGAGAAGCGGGTGCTGTTGGTGATCATCACCGGCGACAAGGGATTTGCCGGCGCCTTCAACGCCAACATTCTCAAGACCGCCTATCAGTTCTTTGGGGGGAATGCCAACAAGGAGATTGACATCGAGGCCGTGGGCCGCAAGGGCCGTGACCAGATGCGGCGGCGCTATCCGGCGGCGGTTTACTCGGACCAGACCGACGCGAATGGCAATACCGTCAAGGTACGCGAACGCAAGGCTCCGGTCGAAATAACCGGCGACCGGAGCCTTGCGTTCGCGTACCTTGACGGTATTGCCATTCGCAAGG
>JBEKZR010000432.1:0-2983 GCA_049509715.1 Occallatibacter sp.
AGATGCGGTTGAGGGCGGCGATATCGTCGTAGCGAAGGACCGAGGGGTCGGGAATGCAGATGCCGCCGGTCTGGGAGCAGACGCCGCTGAGGGGCTGCATGACCGGCCAGCCCTGGGCGCCGCCGGGCTCGCCGTTCTCAAGCGCGCCGGGGTTGACTTGCGCATAGTCCAGGCCGAGGATGCGGCCGAAGGCGCGCTCCAACTCGTAGCTCATCATTTCGAGCAGGTTGGAGTTGGTGGCGCAGAGGCCGTTGAGCAGGATGATGGCGTGAGCGATGGTGGCGTCGGGATTGACGTTGTCGAGCCAGACCCAGACGCCGTTGTTCTGGCAACTGGTGGGGTCGCTGGCTCCGGGGCCGAAGAGGGCGTCGGTGACCGAGCCGTCGGCGTCATAGATGACGCCGAGCGGATAGCCGGTGGCGGAGGGGGTGACGTCGGCGGGCGCGGCGATCTGGCCCAATTGGCTGAGCTGTTCGTTGGTCACCGTGAAGTTTGTGCCGCCCACCACGATGTTGGAGCCATTGACGTCTTCGTTCAATGATCCCGAGTCAGTGAGCGTGACGCCGGCAGTGGGAACGGTGGACCAGAGAGCCGCCGCCGCATCGACCATGGCCGTGGCCTGCTGGTTGGAGACGGAAGCGTTGAGCGGACCCTGGTCGACGTAGTAGCTGACCTGGCCGCCGGCCCAGTGGAGGGGCTGGCCGAGAACCGAGGGATTGAAGAAGCTGACCCCGGCGACGTATTTGGGTCCGCCGGCAAAAGCAGCGGAGGGAGCGAGAAGCAGGAGAGCCAGGGCGAACGAGTGGACGGCTGCTGTGCGCAGGTGAGCGGACGCAAAGATGAGCACGGGAGTCCCTCCGACAGGGAGGTAGTGGCAGGTGGGGAACCAGTGAGATTAGGGTTGTCTTAGTGATTTCTAAGACTGCCGATGAGTGAACGGATTAAAGACACTTCATCGACCCAAGTACTTGGGCCTGGAGCAGTTGCGTGGACCTTACAGGGGAGATGAAAGAGAGAAGAGCTCCCGATCGGAGACGGTTTTGGGTTTCGATGATGAGAAAAATGCAAGAAAGCTTCGGATTCGACAAGAACCGCTCATGGAATCTTTAATTAACGAGCGTGCAGGATTAGAAAGCTCTAAGGAACCTGTCCAAGACGCCCTTCCGGCTTCCGATGAGAAGCGTCAGATTTCAGGGTAGAAGTCGAAGAATGCGTCGAGCGAGCGCTTGAGCTGGGTTTCGATCTCTTCGCGGGAGCCCTCGATGAGGTGCATGGTGACGTGAGCTTCATGGCCGTTGGCCAGCTTAAGGGTGGCGTCGTGGATTTCGGTGACCTCGCCTTCGGGGAGCAGCCGCAGTCCGTAGATAAGAGTCAGATTGGCCATGAAACTCATCTTAATGAAGGCGGCGGCGCTCGAATAGGGCGGCTGTCCGGGCAAGCGTCTAAAATCGACACGGGAACCTTATGACAGAGATTCGCGACACCGTTATTCTGGGCTCGGGCTGCGCCGGGCTAACGGCGGCCATCTACACCGCGCGCGCCGGGCTGAAACCGCTGGTTCTGGAGGGCCACGAGCCGGGAGGACAGCTCTCGATCACCACGCTGGTGGAGAATTTTCCCGGCTGGCCGGAGGGCATCCAGGGGCCGGAGCTGATCGACAACATGAAGAAGCAGGCGGCGCGGTTTGGGGCCAGCTTCCAGTCGGCGCATCTGAACTCCGTCGAGCTGGGCGCGCATCCTATCCGGCTGCACACATCGGCGGGGGAGATTTGCGCGCGGACGCTGATTGTGGCGTCGGGGGCCAGCGCGCGGTGGCTGGGTTTGCCAAGCGAGCAGGCGCTGATCGGGCACGGCGTTTCCAGTTGCGCCACGTGCGACGGTTTTTTCTTCCGCGGGCGCGAGGTTGCGGTGGTGGGCGGGGGAGACTCGGCGATGGAAGAGGCGCTGTTTCTGACGCGCTTTGCGAGCAAAGTCACGCTGCTGCACCGGCGGGAAAGCTTCAGAGCCTCGAAGATCATGCTGGAGCGGGTGATGGCGCATCCCAACATCGAACTGCGCGCCAACACGGTGGTGGAAGAGGTGTTGGGCGCGGAAGAGAATGAGGTGAAGGGGCTGCGGCTGCGCGACGTGAGCAACGGTTGCGTGAGCGAGCTGGCGGTAAGCGGGCTGTTTCTGGGGATTGGGCACGAGCCGAATGCGAAGATGTTTGCCGGGCAGATGGATCTGGACGAAGAGGGTTACATCAAGACCACGGGCAACGTGCTGACGACGCTGAATGGGGTGGTGGTTCCGGGCGTGTTTGCCTGCGGGGACGTGCAGGACCGGCGCTACCGGCAGGCGATTACGGCGGCCGCGTCGGGGTGCATGGCGGCGCTGGAGGCGGAAAAGTATCTTGAGGCGCGCGGGCACTGACCACCTGCGGTGGGGGGACTGGCCGTCCAGGCGGGCGGCGCTTCGCGCCATAAACCACCTGTGGTAGGGAAGACGCTCGCTAAGCGCTCACAGGAATTCTTTCAAAAACATGACGGTTCTTGCTGAAAATCTGGAACGGCTGGAAGAGGCGATTACGGCCGCTTGCCGGAAGGCTCGGCGCGGGCGCGACGAAGTGGAACTGATGGCCGTTACCAAGAGCTATCCGGCGGCTACGATTGCGGAGGCGGCTGGGCTGGGGCTGAGGCTCTTCGGCGAGAATCGCGTCCAGGAGTTCGCGCTTAAATCCGCAAATCTCGATCCAAAACCCCACGGTACGAAGTACCACCTCATCGGGCATCTGCAATCGAACAAGGCAGCAAAAGCGGCGCAGATCTTCGACGCGGTGGATTCGGTGGACTCGGCGCGGCTGGCGGAGCGGTTGAACGAGGCGGCGGGTAGGCTGGGAAAGCGGCTGCCGGTTTTGATCGAGGTGAAGCTCAGCCCCGAGGAGACGAAAGCGGGGTTGGAGCCGGAGTCGGAGGAGGCCGCGCAACTGCTGGAGGTCCTTCCG
>JBEKZR010000433.1:0-2958 GCA_049509715.1 Occallatibacter sp.
CTGCGAACCGTCGGTTCTGGATTCGCCGTACATTCCGGTCGACAGTTGGGTCTATCCGGCGGTGCTGCGTCTTTACTCGCTGGACTTTGTGGATAGTGCCTACCTGGGCATGCGCCCTTGGACGCGTTCGAGTTTGGACCACGCGCTGGAAGAAGCCGGCGCGCGCATCGAGGATGCGGATGCAGGGCCAGCCACGGACGAGGCACAAGAGATCTATGAGGCGCTGATTCACGCGCTGCGCGACGACATCCAGGGCCCCTGCCTGGTGCATGAGGGTAACTCGCGCGTCGAGTCGGTTTACACCGTGGCGCGGGCCATCAGCGGCACGCCGCTTCGCGACAGCTATCATCTCGGCTCGACGGTCATCAACGACTACGGCCGCCCCTACGCCAGCGGCTTCAACAACTACTCCGGGGCCAGCGGCTACGCGTCTGCCGGCCGGTTCCTTCTCTATGCGCGCGGCGAGTTTCAGGGGGCGCCCTCGACCGCCGGCTACTCGGCCGCGCTGGCCGGGGAGCTCGCCGCGGATGACGGCACTACCGACTTCTTCAACTCCGCCATCCCTATCCCGTACAACCAGCAGGCCACCATTCCGGCGGGACCGATCGCGGCAGCCACCGATGGGCGGCTGATGGAAGCGTACGTGTCGGCCCATTACCTCAACCACGAGATATCCTTCGGCAAACAGGACGACTGGCTGGGCCCTGGGTTGGGCGGCGGCATGGCCTACTCCAACAACGCCGAAAACATCTACTCGTTCCGCATCAACCGCATCGAGCCGCTGCGCATTCCGCTGCTCTCCATGCTCACCGGCCCCTTCCGCTACGAGTTTCTGGTCGGATCTCTCAAAGGCCACACCTATCCCAACGACCCCTGGGTGCATGTCGAGAAGGTCAGCTTCAAGCCCACGCCGGACCTGGAGTTCGGCTTCGAGCGCACCGTAATCTGGGGAGGCGAGGGTCACGAACCGATTACCATCAAGAGCTTCCTGAGGAGTTTCTTCAGTGTGACTGCCCCCACCCCCGCGGTCAAGAACAGTCCCCAGGACCCCGGCGCCCGCTTTGGCGCCTTCGACTTTTCTTACCGTCTTCCCTTCGTCCGCAAGTGGCTCACTCTCTACTCGGATTCGGAAGTGCATGACGATGTCTCCCCCATCGACGCTCCGCGGCGCGCCTCCTGGCGGCCCGGCCTGTATCTGTCCCATGTGCCCGGCATTCCCAAGCTGGACATTCGCGCCGAAGCCGCCTCCACCGATCCGCCCGTCTCGCGCAGCATTAACGGCCAGTTCATGTACTATGAGGGCATCCAGAGGCAGGGCTACACCAACAAGGGCCAATTGTTTGGCGACTGGATCGGTCGCGAGGACAAGGGAGGCCAGGGTTGGATTACCTATCATCTGAGCGGCAACGAGTGGCTGCAGGTGGGAGTGCGCAATCAGAAGGCGGCCAAGGACTTTATTGAAGCGGGCCCAGACGGTACCCAATACGGAACCACCCTGAACGACATCAACTTCCAGGTGGTCAAGCGCATCGGCAAGGACTTCGAGATCAATGGCAACTTTGCCTACGAGCGCTGGAAGGCTCCCATCTACCTTCCCGGCCCGCAGACCGTCACCACAACTACCGTCCAGCTCACCTGGTTCCCGAATCGAAAGATCAGCTTTTAGAGCGGTTAAGAGATGAGATTTGATGAATTGATGCAGGCGCGCCGGAGCGTCAGGAAATATCAGCAGAAGATGGTGGAACCGGAAAAGCTGCTGGCGCTCATTGAAGCCGTGCGCATGGCGCCATCGGCTAGCAATGCGCAGCCCTGGAAACTCATTCTCGTCGATGATCCGGTGATAAAAAATCAAGTCGCCATGGCGACATTCAGCAAAACCGTTCCTTTCAATAGATTTGCGGCAGAAGCGCCGGTGATCGCCGTCCTGGCCGTCGAAAAACATTCCATGCTCACACAAGTCGCCGGTTGGCTGAAGGACCGTCCGTTTTATTTGATTGATATCGGCATTGCCGCCGCGCATTTTTGCCTGCAAGCAACGGAACTTGGCTTGGGAACGTGCATGTTGGGCTGGTTTGACGAATCGCAAATCAAGAAAATCCTGAACATTCCGCGCGCCACCCGCATCGGTCTTGTCATAACGCTTGGCTACGCTGCAGAGGATCGCCCACCGCACTCCAAGACGCGGAAGGCTGCAGAAGTTATGAGCAGCAGGAACAAATACTAGAGCGTGTTTCAAAAATGCCGCATTGTGTCAGGGCACGACTTTAGTCGTGCCGAAAAGGGCCGTAAAACAGTGGGCTTTAGCCCCTGAGGGATCACAACCATCAACTGCTAAGCCGATTTTGAAACACGCTCTAGGGGAAAAACCGCTGGCTCTTGCTCCGGCGTCCCTACCGCGCCCGCGGATGCGTCCTGTCGTAGACCTGCGTCAACTGCGCCGTGGTGAGCTGGGTATAACGCTGCGTGGTCGAGAGCCGTTCGTGGCCCAGCAGTTCCTGGATAGCCCGCAGATCCGCGCCCTCCTCCAGCAAATGCGTGCCGAAGGCGTGGCGCAGCGTGTGCGGATGCACCTCGGCGGAGAGGCCGCGCAGAATGGCGATGCGCTTGACGATGCGGCCCACGCTACGCGTCGTCAGCCGCGCCTGGCCGCCTGGCTTGCTCAGGCCGCGCAACTGGAGATTGACAAACATCGCCGGCGTCGCGGCTCCCTTCCCGTTGCCGGCCGCGGCCAACCGCGCCGACCGCTCCGCCAGATAGGCTCTCAGCGCCTGTGCTGTCGCGTCGCCCAACGGCACATAACGTTGCTTCTGTCCCTTGCCGAGCACCAGGATCGCCTCATTGGCCCAGTGAATGTCGTCGAGGTTCAGCCCCGTCAACTCGGCGTTGCGGATCCCGCATCCATACAGCACCTCTAGGATGGCCTTGTCCCGCGCCGGCCAACTCGCGGCATCTTCGCCC
>JBEKZR010000434.1:0-2953 GCA_049509715.1 Occallatibacter sp.
GCGCTCGATTCTGAAAACGATTGAAGCGGACAACAGCGAGGGCGATGGCGAGGACGGGGTGCTGATCGGGTGGCTGGAAGAGTTGCAGGCGCCAAAATTGGCGCCGGAGCCAGCGAAGCAGCCCGTTCGGCAGAGGGCCGCCAGGAAGCGCGTTCCCGCTGCTCCAGCCGCGCCTGAACTTCCAATTCCAGCCGCGCCTGCTGCACCACCGCCCGCGCCCCTTCCAGTCGCATCCGCTCCGGACTTGTCGGCCGCGCCCGCCGCGCAAGCGCCGCAGCCGGCGGAGGCTGCACACGAGCCCGCGCCCAAGGAGCCGGTGGAGGCGGAAGGCGATCCCGGCCGGCCGCGCGCGCAAGGAATGGGAGCGGGGAGCGCCGCGGAAAGCACGCTGCGCGTGGACGTAACGCTGCTGAACCGGATGATGAACCTGGTGGGCGAACTGGTGCTGACCCGCAACCAGGTGCTGCAGGCCACCGCCGCCGATCCCAACATGACCATGCTCTCGCGCCGTCTGGACATGGTGACGGCCGACTTGCGCGAGAGTGTGATGAAGGCCCGGATGCAGCCGGTGTCGAACATTTTTTCCAAGATGCCGCGCATTGTGCGCGACCTTTCCCAGTCGCTCGGCCGGCGGGTGCGGCTGCAGGTGGAGGGCCAGGACACGGAGCTGGACAAGAGCCTGCTGGAGGCTATCAAGGACCCGTTGACTCATGCGGTCAGGAACGCGCTGGATCACGGCATCGAGCCGCCCGATGCGCGCCTGGCGGCGGGCAAGGACCCCGAAGGAACCCTCAAGCTGCGGGCCGCGCAGCAAGGCAGCCACGTCGTGATCGAGGTTTCCGACGATGGCGCCGGGATTGCGGTGGAGAAGGTGCGCCAGAAGGGAATCGAGCGCGGGCTGATTACGCCGGGGCGCGCTGCGCACATGGGAGAGCGGGAGTTGCTGCAACTGCTGTTCGTGCCTGGCTTCTCGACCGCCGCGACGGTGACCAACGTGAGTGGCCGGGGCGTGGGGATGGATGTGGTCCGGACCAACGTGGAAAAGATCGGCGGCAAGGTGGAGATCGACTCGCGCGCCGGCAAGGGAACCACGCTGAGGCTGCGCATTCCGCTCACGCTGGCCATCATTCCCGCGCTGATTGTGCGCAGCGTGAACCAGAGTTTTGCCCTGCCCCAGGGCGCGCTTTCCGAACTGGTGCATATTCCGCCGGAACAGGCTGCCACGGCCATCGAATGGATTGAGAACGCGCCGCTTTACCGGCTGCGCGGCAAGCTGCTGCCCCTGGTGTTTCTTGACCGGCTGCTGATGCCGGGCGTCGAACAAAAAATCGCCGTGGAGCGGGATGTCTTTATCGCCGTTCTGGACGCCGATGGGCGCCACTTCGGGCTGGTGGTGGATGGGCTGGCCGATCCGGAGGAGATTGTGGTGAAGCCGCTCTCCGCGGTGCTCAAGGATATCGGGCTTTATTCGGGCGCAACCGTGCTGGGCAACGCCGACCTGGCGCTGATTCTGGACCCCGGAGCGATCGCGATGAAGGCCGGAGTGGCGCTGAGCGCGGACGATGAGGCCGTGTGCCCGGCGGAGGGCGAAGACGAAACCGGGGCCGCGAAGGACCTGGAGTATCTGCTGGTGGAGGCCGCCGGGCGTCAGGCCGCGGTGCCGCTCAAGGACGTGCTGCGGATCGAACAGCTCCCGGCTTCGCGCATCGAGTACATCGGCTGCCGGCCGGTGCTCAACTTCGAGGGGCAACTGTTGCCGGTGGAAGATTCGGGCGGGGTGCTAGCCGCGGCCGAGGGCAATCCCCGTGCGCAGGTGATTGTGGTGGTGTGCCGGTAGGGCAACCGGCATGTGGGCATCGCGGTTTCGCACGTGCTGGATGTGGCCGCGGGCGGCGACCTGTTCGAGGCCGGCACGAGCCGGCGCACGGGCGGCGTGACCTTGCTGAAGGATCGCGTGACCGGGGTGGTTGACCTGGGCGGCGTGGCGCCCTTGGCAGCCGCCGGGAACGCAACCGAAGAGTGGGCGGAGACAGTGAGATGAGCACAACGGGGGCGGCAATTCAGCGCAGGGAGAAGGCGGCAGAGACGCTTGTGGAGATGTGTTCGGTGCGCCTGGGGCAGGCGTTGTTTGGCGTGCCCATGACCCACATTCTGGAGATTGTGGGTTCGGCGAGGCCGCAACCGGTTCCGCTGGCGCCCAGCTACGTGGGCGGGCTGGTTCACTACCGCGGCGACGTGCTGACCACGGTGAGCCTGCGCCAGTTGCTCGCGCTTCCGCCCAGGGACGGCCCGCAGGACATCCTGGTTCTCGATAGTTCGGGCGGATGTTTCGGGCTGCTGGTGGATTCGGTGGGCGAGGTGCTGACGGTCTCATCGGCCGACTATGAGCCCAACCCATCCATTCTGGATGAGCGCCGGAGAGCCTTGTTTGCCGGCGCGTACAAGCTCAAGGACAGCCTGCTGGTGATGCTGGACCCCGAGCGGCTGGACCCGGTGCGGTTGGGCGCGGCCCAGGCGGCGTAAGTGGAGCAGGGGGCAGAACCTGCTTCGGCATGGAGGTAGCGAATGCGAGCCCTGATTGTCGATGATTCCCGGTTTGTGAGGGGCTACCTGCGCGGCATGCTCGAAGAGATGGGAATCGAATGCGAGGAGGCAGCCGACGGCCAGGCCGGCATGGACCGGCTGCATAGCGGTGTGCCCTTCGACGTTGCCCTGGTGGACTGGTACATGCCGGTGATGGACGGACTGGAGATGCTCAGGCAAATGCGCGCTCAGGGATTCGACGGCATCAAGGTCTTGATGGTGACCACCGAGGCGGAGAACCTTTTCATTACCCGCGCCCTGGATGCCGGGGCCGATGAATATCTGATGAAGCCCTTCGACGAAGAAGCGCTGAGCGAAAAGCTGGCCTTGCTCGGCCTGGTGGAGGCTTAAGCCATGGCGGACGGTCGCC
>JBEKZR010000435.1:0-2934 GCA_049509715.1 Occallatibacter sp.
AACAACCGGTCATCACCCGCTCATTCCATTCTCCCACGTCGTCTACGACAAACAGGTTAAGAACGTGGGTGTGATTAACAGAAGGCTGGTTGCGCAGGTTGTTCGTTTCTACGGCTACGTGGATTACCTCAACAGTTTCCAGGCGCTGCGGGGGGAGTATGAGGCTGCAGGCCATACCGATAAGTTCAACGAGATGTACATCGCGTCGCTCACTGCCCTCGTTGATGATTTTGCCAATGTCTTTTGAGGTGCTTTGAGACGAGTGGAGGTGCTGTCCCCACTCTAGCCGAACCTGGAAATGCGATTTAGAGGTTGAAGAGCGATATCTGTGGTTTTCTATCTTTGTGCCTTCTTTCGGCGCTAAGATGGGGCACAAAGCATCTGTGGGTGGGCAGGAGCGATTCAGGCGTTTCAAATGGCGGGCAAAGGTTTCACCGTGAAGAAGGACTGGGACAATCCCAGGGAGCACCCGATGCCCGCGAAGGCGCGGGTGCCGGCGGAGGTGTGCCTGGGGGCGGTGGTGGTGGCTCCAGCCACTGTGCTGGCGCCCATGGCCGGGGTCACGGACACGATCTTCCGGCGGTTTATTCGCCACGCCAGTTTGTTCACCACCTGCGGTGGGGCAGACGCGGCTTCGCCGCAGAGCCTGGAAGCAAAGTTCGCGGCAAGCAAAGAAGACGCTACAATTGCGGCGGAAAGCATTGAGTCCAACATCACCAATACCCTCTCCGGCTGCGGGCTGTTGATGACGGAGTTTACTTCGGCCGATGGGCTGGCACGGATGCGGGAGAGCAAGCGGCGGCGCTATTTGACCTTCTACGACGACGAGCACCCGATCGGGGCGCAACTGTTCGGGTCGAATGCGGAGACGCTGGCCGAGGCGGCCCGGATTGTGGAGGAGACGGGCTTCGACCTCGTGGACCTGAACCTGGGCTGCCCGGCCAAGCGGGTGGTGGGCTCGAACGGCGGCTCGGGACTGCTGCGCGACCTGCCCCGGATCGGCGATATCTTTCGCGCGGTGCGACGGGCGGTGACGATTCCCTTTACCGTGAAATTCCGGATGGGCTGGAACGAGAAGCAGATGGTGGGTGTGGAACTGGCGCGGATGGCCCAGGCCGAGGGGCTGAACGCCGTGACGCTGCACGCACGCACTCGCGAGCAGGGCTATAGCGGCCAGGCGCAGTGGGAGTGGATCGCCCAGTTGAAGCAGGCGGTAGGGATTCCGGTGATCGGCAACGGCGATATTCGCACGCCAGAGGACGCGGCGGCCATGGTGGCGCTGACGGGCTGCGATGCGGTGATGATCGGGCGGGCGGCGCCGGCCAATCCGTGGATCTTCAGGCAGATTGCGCAGTACACGGCGACCGGCAGCTACGAGCGGCCCACTGTCGACGATCGCTACCGGATGATTCGGGCTTACTTTCAGATGCTTTTGGACGAAGCCGAGGCGAGCAAGGATTTGCCCCACGACGCCCGCATGGGCGATCCCTCCGGCAAGATGAAGCAGTTTGCCACGTGGTTTACCCACGGCGTGCCGGGCGGTGCGAAGTTGCGGGCGGCCATTTACCAGGCTCGCACCGGGGCCGATGTGCTGGCCCAGGTGGAGCTGTTTTTTATGGCGCGGGCGGCGGCTGGCGTGGACTCCGGTCCGGATTCCGCTCCGGAGCTTGAAGCCGGTGAGCCGGAAGCCTTTCCCGATGCGACGCTGGCCTGCGACTAGACGCTAAACCAGAGTAAACATGTCCATGGTGATAACATTGCAGGTGTTTTTTACTTAGGGGAAAAAACCACTTGACGAACGTGCATTCGGGTACATCGACTCTGATTAAGCTGTAATAAATGGTAGGCGAGGCGGGAATCGAACCCACAACCCCCGGCTTAGAAGGCCGGTGCTCTATCCATTTGAGCTACTCGCCCCTGTACGTTTCATTCTAACGTCGAGTGGCCGCAGAGCGCACGAGCAAATGGAGCCAGCGCGGTCGGCGCGGTCGGGCGGCGCATCCAGCTCGTCCGGATTGAACTCGTCCGATTCGAGGACCGGCCAGACATCGCATTTCGATGTCCAAACGGGGCGAGAACGCCTGCCTCGACCTCCCAGTCAGCTTCCATGGGCAGCAGCGGTCACCCCCAGCAGGAACCGGATCACGGTTGCTTCCGCCCAGTGAATTTCGTTGCCAGGGTCTCTGGAAAGATAGGCGCAGTGGCCTCCGTGGCGGGTCTCGACAAAGGTGATATGCGGGTTGGCGAGGAGTTTGGCGCGGGTTTCAGGAAAGAGGCGGATGAAGGGATCGTCCTGGGAGTTAAGGATCAGAGTGGGAACGGCTATGCGGTCGACCACGCGGGCGCTGGCGGCGCGGTCATAATAGTCGTCGGCATCGCGGAAACCCCAATAGCGGGACAAAATCTTGTCGTCAAATTCGCGAATGGAGCGCACCGGCCCGATCTCCCGGGCGGGCACATAGATGCCTGGAAACAGCTTTGCCTTGCGGGCGTAGCGCGCCATGAGGTCGCGCAGAAAGTTCCACTCATAGAGGCGGTTGACAGGCTCGTGCAGGGCGTCCGCGCCGGGGGCAAGATCGATGGCCGGGCAGACCGCGGCCACGGCGCACAGGGGCGGGTGGCTGCCCCACTCCCCGGCCAGCTTGAGGACCAGGTTGCCGCCCATCGAATAGCCCACCAGCGCCACCCGCTCCAGGCCGAATCGCTCCGCATAGTGGCTCACCACCACGCCCACGTCGCCGGAGAGTCCGGAGTGATAGAGCGTGGGCGTCAGCGTCTCCGTGCCGCCGCAGGTACGCATATTCTTGCGGATGACGTTGCAGCCGGCATCCCAGGCGCGGGCGGCGATACCCTGCATGTAGCGGGAGTTCGACGAGCCCTCAAGCCCGTGGACCAGCACCACGGTCATCCGCCCGGCGCTGTCCGGATCTGTCT
>JBEKZR010000436.1:0-2930 GCA_049509715.1 Occallatibacter sp.
GCCGCTCACCGGCGGCAGCTACTACTCGCAACCGGAATCTCTTCCGGGACCCTGCTGCGCCGCCCATCCGGCTCGGCTGCTGGTCACCTCGGCGCAGAGCGCGGAGATCATCAAGCACGCCTCCAATGCCTTTCTGGCGCTGAAGATCTCTTTCATCAACGCGGTAGCCAACCTGGCCGAGGCCCTGGACGCGGACATCGAGGATATCGCCGCCGGCATGGGCCTCGACAGCCGTATCGGCCCCCGGTTTCTACGCGCGGGGCTGGGCTATGGCGGCTCTTGTTTCCCAAAAGATGTGGCCGCCTTCCACTGGGTGGCGCAACAGCGGGGCGTGGATTTTCAACTGCTCCAGGAGGTCCGCAAGATCAACGAGGCGCAAAAGGATGTCTTCTTCAACAAGGTGCTTTCGGCGCTGTGGACTCTGCGCGGCAAGCGTCTGGCGGCATTGGGTCTGGCCTTCAAGGGCGATACCGATGACGTTCGCGAGTCTCCCGCCATGGACGTCATTAGGAGACTCCTGGAGGCGGGCGCCACGGTCACGGCTTACGATCCGGCGGCCATGGAGCGCGCCCAGGCAGTGTTGCCGCCCTCTGAGAAGCTGCGCTATGCAGGAGACCTTTACGAAGCGGCCAAAGACGCCGACGCGGTGCTGATTCTGACCGACTGGAAAGAGTTTGCCGCCATCGACCTGGTGCGGCTCAAACGGGCCGTCCGTTTCCCGATCGTCGTTGACGGTCGCAACCTTTACAAACCGCAAGAGATGCTCGACCATGGATTTACGTATGTGAGCGTGGGCAGGCCGGCAAGCTATCAGGAGCAGCAAGGAAAGCCGAGCAGCCTGATATTGTGATTCCCGGGTCCACATTCCCCTGTTGCCTTGGAGAGTTTCTCCAGCCGGGCCGCGGGACCCGAGTTTAGGAGCACGAGTCCTTGAACATGCGCATCCTTGTAACCGGCGCGGCGGGATTTCTGGGTTCACACCTGACAGACCGCCTCTTGAGTGAGGGCCACGCCGTTGTTGGCGTCGACAATCTCTCCACCGGCGACCCCGAAAACCTGGCCCATCTTGCACCACAGCCGCGTTTTCAATTCGACGAGCGCGACATCTGCCAGCCCTTCGATCCGGGCCCGGTGGACTACGTCTTCAACCTGGCTTCCCCGGCCAGCCCGCCGGAGTATCTTCGCCTGGGGCTGGAAACCCTGCGCGTGGGCTCCGCCGGCACTGAAAACACCCTCGAGATCGCTGCCAGATATGGCGCCGGCCATCTCCACGCCTCTACTTCGGAGTGTTACGGCGACCCCCTCGAACATCCGCAGAGAGAGGACTACTGGGGACATGTGAACCCGGTCGGCCCACGCTCGGTCTACGACGAGGCCAAGCGATACGGCGAGGCGCTGGTGATGGCTTACCACCGTTCGCGCGGCGTCAACACGCACCTGGTCCGCATCTTCAATACCTACGGCCCGCGCCTGCACCCCAGCGACGGCCGGGTGATCTCCAACTTCATGATGCAGGCTTTGCGCGGTGAGCCGCTGTCAATCTACGGCGACGGCAGCCAGACCCGCAGCTTCTGTTACGTCGACGACCTCATCGAAGGAATCATGCGCCTCTCGCGCTCCGGCGAGCACTTCCCGGTGAACCTCGGCAACCCCGGCGAGTTCACTATCCTCGAGTGCGCCCAGGCCGTGCTGGAGGTAACCGGTTCCAAGAGCACGCTATGCTTTGAGTCGCTGCCGGAGGACGACCCCGCCCGGCGCTGCCCCGACATAACCAGGGCTCGCGCCTTGCTGGGCTGGGAACCGCAAGTCACTCTCCGGGAAGGTTTGGCAAAATCGCTGGATTTCTTCCGCGGCAAGGCTGCTGTCGGCGCTTAGCATTTGCCCGGCGCGCCTCGGCCTGTGCAAAGACTCTACAGGGCGTTTCGCCTCCACCGCTTGCGCTGTGAGGCTCGCGGATCGTTGCAAGACCAGTCCCTTCAACTCTCTGGCAGACTCGGCCCTGGAAGTTCTATCCATGATCTCGATGGGCAGTCCGTGGCAGTCATAGCCAGGCCGGTAACGATCATAGTCGATTCCCGGCTATTCTGCGTGCAGACGGTAGTCAAGTTGGCGTGTAACCCATTCCGCTTCCTGCCAGCGAGACTTCCGTGCCCGATTCCCAAAAGCTACAATTCGAGTCAGAACGGCGAGTTCGGTTGCGCCAAACAGGGATTTAATGATGGTGGAACGGACAGGTTACAGGTATAGTCTTGTGGTCTGCCCGTCATGCGGCGTTTTGGTGGACGAAAGGAGGTGGTCCGGTGCGGAAATTGATCTTGCTGGCGTTCGCGGCAGTGATGGTCTTTCCTGCCGGCGCGGCCAAACGCGTAACGGTGGAGCAATTGGAGCAGTCTCTGGCCACCGATAATGCCGCACATCGGGTGGATGCCGAGGTCGCCCACCAGCTCGGCGACCTGGAACTTTCCGAGCGGCTCACCGATGTCACACTGGGCCGCATCGCCGCAAAACTGCCTTTGGGACCCCTGACGGCGCTGGCCCTGCAACTGCTCACCGACCAATCGGCGTTTCTCGACCCTCCGCCCAGCGAGTTGCCCGCCGCCGCTGCCCCGGACGCCGCGACGCAGGAACGGATGATGGATGCGGCGCGGGGCTATGTGATTCAAACGGTGCCGCATCTGCCCAACTTTTTCGCCACCCGCGCCACCAACCACTTCGATGACGGCCCACAGGTGCTGGAGAAAGGCGGCTGGCCGGTGCGCGCCGGACTGCACCTGGTTGGAACAGTGAGCCGTGAGATCACCTATCGCGATGGTCAGGAGATGCAAGACTCCACATCGCAAACGGCTTCCACTTCCCCCGGCGCCCCGCTGGCGCAGCAGGAGTTGGGACTGCACACCTTTGGCGAATTCGGTCCCGAGCTGTCCATCGTT
>JBEKZR010000437.1:0-2918 GCA_049509715.1 Occallatibacter sp.
ACTGGCGGCGGATTTTGCGCCGGGGATTCTGAGCCGCGCCGCGCAGAGGTTTGAAGCTCGGAAGGTGGCTGGAGCGCCATATGCCGTGGCGCTGGAGGCGGACGCGCTGCACCTGCCGCTGCCGACGGGATCGCTGGATTTGATTGTGACGGCTTTCGGCTTCCGCAATCTGGCCAACTATGAGGCTGGCCTGCGCGAGTTCCATCGCGTGCTGAAGCCGGGCGGACAGTTGGGAATTCTGGAGTTCAGCGAGCCGGGAGGTCTGCTGGGCAAAGGCTATGCGGTCTATTTCCGCCGCGTGCTGCCGGCGATTGGGCGGATGGTGTGCGGCAAGGCCGGGGCGTACAGCTACTTGCCGGTTTCGGTAGGAAGTTTTCCGCCGCCTGCCAAAATGCTGGGACTGATGCGCGGGGCTGGCTATGAAGATTGCGCATGGCAGCCGTATACCTTCGGGATTGCCGGGTTGTACACGGGCGCGCGGCCGCTTGTAGTCTAAGAACGCGATGACCACAGATGTCTCCAGTCTGGCCGGTTTTTCCGCTGAGAAGCGGCGCGTGGCGCTGCACTCGATGGTGGCCGCGGCGGCGATGACGCTGCTCAAGCTGGCGGCCGGGCTGCTGTCGGGCTCGCTGGGCGTGCTGTCGGACGCGGCGCACTCCGGGCTGGACCTGGTGGCCGTGACGCTGACGTACTTTTCCGTGCGGGTGAGCGACAAGCCGGCCGACGAAGACCACACCTACGGCCACGGCAAGATAGAGAACCTCTCCGCCTTTGGCGAGACGGGGCTGATGGCCGTCTCCTGCGCTTGGATTATCTGGGAGGCGATGGCGCGGATCTTCCACCACTCGGTGGAGCTGCGCTACTCGGTGTGGCCGGTGCTGGTGCTGCTGACTTCGATCGGGGTGGACTACTGGCGGTCGCGGCGGCTGCGGGCGGTGGCGGAGCGGATAGGCTCGCCGGCGCTGGCGACGGATGCGTTTCATTTTGCTTCGGACATCTGGTCGACGCTGGCGGTGCTGTGCGGGCTGGGCGCCAGCTGGGTGGGAACGCGGTTCGGGATCGGCTGGCTGCAGTACGCGGACCCGTTTGCGGCGGTAGTGGTTTCGCTGATGATTCTGCGCATGACGCTGCACCTGGGCCGCGAGACGGTGGGCGTGCTGATGGACCAGGTTCCGGTGGAGACGCGGCGGCGGCTGGTGCGGGAGGTGGAGCGGGTGGAAGGCGTGCTGGCGGTGGAGCAGGCGCGGGTGCGGCGCGCCGGAGCCGGCTACTTTGCCGACCTGACGCTGGCGCTGCCGCGAGGGTTTGCCTTCGAGCACACCGGGGAGTTGGTGCGGGAGGCTACCGAGGCCGCGCACCGCGCGCTGCCGGAGGCGGACGTGGTAATCCACACGGTGCCGCGCGAGGACAGGACGGAAAGCGTCTTCGACCGGGTGCGGGCGGTGGCCGCGCGCAACAACGTGAGTGTGCACGAGCTGAGCGTGCAATCGCACCATGGGCGGCTGCGCGTGGAGCAGCATTTGGAGCTGGACGAGAAGATGCCGCTCAGCGCGGCGCACGAGTTTGTGTGCGCGCTGGAGGCGGAGATTTTGCGCGAGGCGCCGGAAATCGACTCGGTGCTCACGCACATCGAGAGCGAGCCGGCCACCATCGAGCAGCCGGAGGAGAAGGTCGTCGAGGATCGCAAGATCGAGGCTGCGTTGCGAGCAGCGGCCAGCCAGTTCAAGGAGATTGTGGATGTGCATGAAATCATCGTGGGCCGCGCCAGTGAGCACATTCATCTCTCCTGCCATTGCACACTGCCCGACAAACTGACGATGCGTCGCGTCCACGAAGTGATCACCGGGCTTGAGGATCGCTTCAAGCTGGAGTGCCCGGAGGTCTACCGGGTGACGATTCACCCCGAGCCGGCAACTGATAACCTGCGATAGCAGCGAAATCGGACCGCTGTATACTGGCGCGTGGTTGTGAACTCTTTGAAATCAGAGGTTGGAGGTGAGGTTAATGCTGAAAGACGATTCGAGTGCATACGATCCGGTCAAACACAAACACATTTTTGCCTGGTCCAATACGACGCTCATCGTGGCATTGATTATAGCGTGCATGTTTGAGTGCGGTCTGGTCCTGCACTTGTGGATCAGGCCACACGGGCCTGTTGACCCTCAAATAGCTTTCATCGTGCAATTCATGGTCCTGGGGCCAGCCATCGCTATCGTGTTTCTTCGGTTCATGATCGGGAAACAGTTGAGAAAGGGCGGAATCAGCCCAGCTTTTGCTTCAGGTCTCAGTTCGAATCTCAGCCTGCTACTTATGATTGTGTATTTGGCGTTCATGCAGCTCTTGACTCTTGCTGCTCGCTAAGGCATTTTCAGTAATTCAACAAGAGTAATGCCCAAAAGGCCGGAGGAATCCAGAAGAATGATTGCGCACAGCGAATGGAAGGGCGGGAGGATTTTCGAGGGGATTTCGGAGAACGGCAATTCGGTGTTCTTCGACGCGGACCCCGCGCACCAGCAGGGGCCGAGCCCCATGGAGACGGTGCTGATGGCGCTGTGCGGATGCACCAGCGTGGACGTGGTCAAGATTCTCGAAAAAAAGCGGCAGCCGCTGCTTGGGCTGCGGGTGACGGCCACGGCGACGCAGGCCCAGACTCCGCCGCAGGTGTTTACGCACATCAAACTGACTTACGCGGTGAGCGGGCGTTTGAGCCGCAAGGCCGTGGAGGACGCAGTGGCGCTGTCGAAGGACAAATACTGCTCGGTCGGGCAGATGCTGGCGAAAGCGGCGGAGATTGAGCACGAGATTGTGTTTGAGGACGGTGAGCCCGAGGAATGAAGAAGGTTCATTTAGTGAATTTTTTCCAGGTGGCGTCGCTGGTGATGCTGCTGGTGGTGGTGGCGCTGCTGGCGGCCATCACC
>JBEKZR010000438.1:0-2903 GCA_049509715.1 Occallatibacter sp.
CCTTCCGCTCGTATTATAGGGATGTGCGGTTTCCTCGTTTACTCACACTCTCTCTGCTCCTGCCGGTGGCTCTCATGCCCGCTTGCGACCGCGGCGCGCATCCGGCTCAGACCGGCCAGCTAGCCCCCGACTTCACTGTCTCCGACGGAACCACCACCATCCATCTGGCCAACTACCGGGGCCAGGTTGTCTTGCTCAACTTCTGGGCTAGCTGGTGCGCGCCCTGCATCGAGGAGATACCCTCGCTGCTTGCACTCCATCATGATCAGCCCAACTTGGCCGTGGTGGCCGTCAGCATCGACGAAGATCCCGGCGCTTACAGCCGCTTCCTGGTCCGCCGCCACGTGGATCTGCTCACCGTGCGCGACCCTGACCAGACGGCGGCCAAACTTTTCCACACCGAAATGTGGCCGGAGACCTACATCATCGACCGTCAGGGCGTCATCCGGCGCAAGTTCATCGGCGCCCAGGATTGGTCCAACCCCGAGGTCCGCGCCTATCTCAAGAGCCTGTAGCGCGCGGCATCGCGCTCCAGCCCCCGCCTTGCTATCATCCCCCTATGACCACGGTGGAAATTCTCTTGTCCTATGCCACGCCGCCCACTGAGCAGGCGGCCTCCGCTCTGGCCAGCATCAAGGACGTCTACGGCATCCGCCGTCTCAGCTTCGACCACGCCGCTCACACTCTGCGCGTGGAGTACGACGCCACACGGCTCACTCCCGCCGCCGTCACCAAGCTCGTCCGCGAGGCCGGCCTTGAGATCGTCTCCGAAATCTCTGCTGTCTTTCCGCCAGTTCCGCCGGCCGTTCCGCAACCGGCGCCCGCAGCCTGAGCGGGGCCTTTGAACAGGCTCTCGACCGATTGCGCCCCTCGAAAAACCCTGATAATCTGTCTATGGTTTCGCTTGAAACCACACGCGTGCGCCCGTAGCTCAGCTGGATAGAGCGACTGGCTACGAACCAGTAGGTCGGGAGTTCGACTCTCTCCGGGCGCACCATTACCTTCCTCACTCTGCAAGATTTCTGGGCCGCCAGTTCTCGCGGCAAAGACCGCGGTGCGTTCTTGCCACCGTAACTCCTGACTCTCTATGGCTTGAACTCTCCGCTCGAATCGACAGCCAAAACGGCCTGAAGGGGCAACTTGTCGCTCGATCCGCCGGCCAGCACGCGCACTTGTTCCTTTTCCACGCGCCAAACATGGCTTGCCGCGTCCCAATAGGCCAGCTCCCGCGGTTTCAGCTCCAACGTCACATCCCGCTCCGCCCCAGCCTCGATCCGCACCCGCTTGAATCCCTTCAATTCCAACTGTGGCCGCGTCACCGCCGAGCCCAGGTGTTGCACATACAACTGCACCACCTCATCGCCCGCGCGCTTGCCCGTGTTCTTCACCTTCACAGTCACCCGCACCTCGCCCTCGGCCGTCACCTTCGGCTCACTCAGGCTCAGCCCCTCATACGTGAAGCTCGTGTAGCTGAGACCGTAACCGAAGGCGTAAAGCGGCTTCTGCTTGCTGTAGAGGTAAGTCTCTCCGTCCAGCAGGTTGTAGTCCAGAATAGGCAGCAGCTGCGCGTCGCCCGTGGGCCAGGTCTGCGTCAGCCGCCCGGCCGGCGAATAGTCGCCAAACAGCACGTCGGCCAACCCGTGGCCTTCCTCCTGGCTGTTGTGCGTGATGTGAACAATGGCCGGCAGATTCTGCTGGCTCCAGACAATCGCATAGGGAAAGCTGGCCCGCAAGACCTCGATAGTCCTCGGATTGGCCGCGAAAACCTGCTTCACCAGCTCCTCCTGCTCCAACACGATGGTCTTGCGGTCCACATCCTCCTTTCCATTGGAGGGAGTGGGGCATACGTCCCATCCTGCATTGCACTCCGGATGATTGCCTACCACCACAATGGCCACGTCTGCCTTGCGCGCCATGGCCACGGCCTCAGCGGGGTCGGAACCGTCGGCAAACAGCACCTTCACATCATGACCGGCGGCCTCGCGAATCCCTTCCAGCGTGCTCACCGCATACGGCGGCGTTCCGCTGTACCAATCCAGCAGCACCTGGTCCGCCCACGGCCCAACCACCGCAATGGTCTTCAGCTTGGCGCGGTCCAGCGGCAGCGTATTGCCCTCGTTCTTCAGCAGCACCACCGACTCATCCGTCGCCAGCCGCGCCAGCGCTTTGCTGGAATCCCGATCCCACGGCGGCCCCGCTTCATCGTTGGTCCCCATCGTATTCCGGCCGATCTCCCCGTAAGGGTCCACTCCCTGCGGTTCCATCTCGCCCAACCGCAGATAGACGCGTAACAGATCTTTCAGAGCCGCGTCCATATCCGCCTCCGTCAGCAGCCCGTCCTTCAGCGCCTTGGCCAGATCGTCCTTATAGCTATCGAGAAAGTGGTTGATCCCCGCCTTCACCGCCGCCGCCGCCCCGTGTTCTTTGTCTGGGAAGCTCTTGTGCGCGGTGATCAGCAGCCCCAGCGCGCCTCCGTCCGTGCAGATCAACCCGTCGTTGCCCCACTCCTTGATCATCACCTCTTTCAGCACCGGATTGATCGTCATCGGCGTGCCGTTCCACGAGTTGTACGCCGCCATCACCGCCCGCGACCCGCCTTCCTCAAAGCCCATGCGGAAAGGCACAGAGTAGTACTCCCGAAACAGCCGTTCATCGAAGTCCGAAGAGGTGTAACTGCGCCCGTTCTCATTCTCGTTGGCCAGGAAATGCTTCATCAGCGAAGCGGCCTGCCAGTGTTTCGGGTCGGGCCCCTGCAAGCCCTGCGCAAAAGCCGCAACCAGCGTCCCGGCCAGAAACGGGTCCTCGCTATACGACTCCTCGGTCCGGCCCCAACGCGGATCGCGGCTCAGATCGGCGTTGGGCGCCCGCACCACCACCCCGCCCCGGTCGTAGACCGGATTCTG
>JBEKZR010000439.1:0-2888 GCA_049509715.1 Occallatibacter sp.
GACTGGGTGGGGCAGTCAGTGAAAATGATGGGCGAGGCGCCCAATGTGGCCATCGCCAGGATTACCGGCCCGGCCGGCAACGTGCTCTTCGCCAGCCAGGGCCAGGCGGAGCAGGCGGCCCTCGACCTGGGAGAGCTGGCGCAGATCCCGCTCGTGCGCCACGAAGAGCCCAGAGTCTTCACCCTGAAAGGCGATCGTTGGGGGTGCGTGAGGGCCATTTATGTCGGCGGCGAGCTGCGCGGCTTTGCCTGGGTTGAGGCTGACCGCGCCTGGGACCGCGAGCAACTGAACACCGTATTACGCGGCACGGTCCTCTTCGGCGTCATCTGGATGGTGGCCTCGGCCCTGCTGGTGCTCGCGATGGCCCGCTCCATCTCCCGGCCGCTGGCCACCCTGCATCGCGGCACGCGCGCCTTGATGAGCGCGCCCGAAGACAGCGGCAATTTCCCCCTGCCGGTGGCCGTGCACAACGAGATCGGCGACCTCATCGAGGCTTTCAACCGCATGGTTGCTTCCATCGCGGAGCAGCGCTCGGGGCTCAACGACACCCTTTCGCTGCTGGATTCGATGCTGGCCAACGCGCCGATCGGCCTGGCCTTCTTTGACCGCAACTGCAGGTTTGTGCGCGTCAACCAGGTCTTTGCGGAGATGACCGGGGTTCCACTCAGCCGCCACCTGGGGCGGACGCTGCCGGAGCTGCTGCCGCAACCGGTGGCCCAGGAACTGGAGAACGCCGTGCTGCGCGTCTTTGCCGAAGAGGAGCCGGTGCGCAACCTGGAATTGACCAATCCGGTTCTCAGCGGCCAGGGGGGCAAGTCCGCCGCGGCGGACAAGCCAAGCCGGCCATGGACCTGGCTGGCCAGCGCCTACCCGGTGCGGACCACCCCGCAACAGGTGCGCTGGGTGGGCCTCATCGTGCTGGATTCGAGCGACCGCAAGCGCAGCGAGGAGGCGCTGCGCAAGTCCGAAAAGCTGGCTGCCACCGGGCGGCTGGCCGCCTCCATCGCCCACGAGATCAACAATCCGCTGGAGGCCATCACCAACCTGCTGTTTCTTTTGCACAATTATTGCCAGCTTCAGGACCCGGCGCTGAAGTATGTGACGATGGCCGAGCACGAAGCCCGCCGCATCGCGGAGATTACCCAGCAGACGCTGCGATTCTACCGGCAATCAACGCTGCCGGCCCGCGCCAATATGGGCGAACTGCTGGATTCCGTGCTCAGCCTCTATCACGGCCGGCTCAATGCCCTGAACATTCAGGTGGAGCGGGATTACGACACCGCCATGGACCTGTTCTGTTTTGCCGGAGAGCTGCGCCAGGTCTTTGCCAACATGGTGGGCAATTCCATCGACGCCACCAGCGCCGGCGGCCGCCTTCTGGTGCGCGCCCGGCGCTCGCGCAACTGGAAGGACCCCGCCCAGGCCGGAGTTCGCTTTGTGGTGGCCGACACCGGAGCGGGCATGGAGCCGGCGGTGCGTGAGCGCGTCTTTGAAGCCTTCTTCACCACCAAGGAAGCGATTGGAACCGGCCTGGGCCTGTGGGTGAGCCACGAAATCATCGTGAAACACCGCGGGCTGGTCCATGTGCGCAGCCGCGCCGCCGCCCAGGGGAAGACCTCCGGCGCCGTCTTCCAATTATTCATCCCCGACGATCCCAATATGACCGCCCCAGCCGGGCAGACGGCCACAGCGGCGGTGTAAGGGAGCCAATCAAGAGGCGGCGATATTCGCGGGCTCTGAATATCAACACACCGCGCGCATCGGGCTAGCCGAGAAATTCCGCTGGCGTCACGATCGGGATCCCACGCCACGGATGCAACACCAATAAGTCCTCATCGCTGCTGACCAGGGCGTCTGCCTCGGATACCAGCGCCAAAGCCAGAAACTGGTTATCCCTGGGGTCGCGGCAGGCCGGATCCACAGCCGCCCTATCTGCATCCTCGACCGCGAATAAACGCGCATTGCGGCGGATCAGCGCGACAAAGGACTGGCGCGATTCCCTGTCCATATAGCGGTCGAACTTTCCGCGCTCCAGCACCCGCCCCAGTTCATCCAGCGTTTCTGCGCTGACGCAAACCTCGCAGGTGCGCAACGCTTTCAACAAGGCTTGCTCGGGTACTGACCCCATGCGCAGCGCGGCGCTCACCAGCGTGCTTGTGTCCAGAATGACCCGTTGAATGCGGCTCATCGAGCTTCATGCGCCATGCGGGTCACATCTTCATCGGTCAACGCGGCCGCCGCTGCCGTCTGCGCCGCGGTCGCGCGCTTGGCGGCCAGTGCCCTCCACGCCTCAAGATCGGCCACGGCCCCGCTGCGTTTACGCCGCGAATCCAGTAGCTCCTCCATGTCTTTGGGCGACACGACGAAGGCTGTGGGCCGTCCATGACGGGTAATCGTGACAGCCTCGCGCTGCGCCGTATCGAGCAGCTTCCCGAAGCTGTTTTGCGCCTCCACAGAAGTCATGGTCACCATTGTTCTCACCCCAAAACACTAGCTATTATGGATAGTATAGCTAATATGGCTATTTTACAACAGGCGCTTCTTCGCGAAACGGACAAAATCGTGTGGTAATTCCCAAACCCAACATTGCCGGCACCAGGGGTAATGCCGGTATTGGGCCTTTTTCGCTTGACATCTGAGGCGTGACGCGTTCCACTATACACATGATCAAGAGCTTCCGGCACGCCGGCATTGAAAAGTTTTTCACTACCGGAAGCAAAGCTGGCATTCAGCCTTCCCATGCAGCCAAGCTGTCCGTCCAACTCTTTCAGTTGAATCGGGCGAAGACTGCAAACGATATGAATGCTCCGGGATGGGACTTGCACCCCTTGCGCGGCGATCTGAAGAACCATTGGGCAGTGAAGGTGAACGGCAACTGGCGCTTGACA
>JBEKZR010000044.1:0-15385 GCA_049509715.1 Occallatibacter sp.
AAACTTCTCCAGCTCCACTGGCAGCGCCGCGTTCCCGCATCCGCGTCGTAATAACAAAACCCCGTAATCTTCGCGTTCTCCGGCCAGTCCTTCTGTTCCCGGCCCAGCACTTGCGAAAACAGCGCCAGCACCAGGTAGGGCGAGTGCTTGGCGTCGAAGAGCGGATTCGCGCCTTTGGGCAGTCCCAGCTCGCGGCGCAGCGCGTAGATCGGCTCCGGCCACTTGCGGCTCACAAACCGCGCCAGCCGCTTGATCACTCGTCCGAAGCCCGGCACCGCCCGGTCCGCCCGCGCCATCCGTGGGTACGGGGGCAGCACTGGCGGATCAAATGCGGAGAAGAACGAGAGCGGCGCCAGCACATAGCTGGCCCAGGGAATCCCCGTCACCTCGGCCACCAGCGGCCCCGCATAGTTCAGTTCGCCCAGCAGCAGCAAATCGGCCCGCTCCGGCTTGGTCGCCGCATCCAGCAGATCGTCATAGGTCTGCCGCAGAACTGGAAACAGAAACTCCCGCAGTCCCCGCTCCGTGCCCTTCTTCACGTCGTAGATCATCTCCACCATCAGCGTATTGTTGGGGTCGATATCCGGCCGCACCGCGTGAAATTCCAGCCCCAGCGGCCGGACCCTCGATTCGTAGACCGCCGGCAGCGCCATCACCGGCACGTGTCCCCGCCGTTTGAGTTCCAATGCAATGGCGATCAGTGGATTCGTGTCGCCCAAGGTGCCGATATTCGACAGAACAATGCGCAAATTGAAGTCTCCAAAGCCGCTTTCGGCCCGCAACTATGAGGGTAACGCATCGCGGCTGAGACCACCCAGCTTCAGAGTCTTGGATCAGACATTGCGGTTTCCCGTCAATGACCCCGGCGCCGCTTCGATCACACCCCCGCACTCGCAAAATGATATTCTTGCTCTGTTCGAGACCCCCATGGAGATTCCTATGCCATCCCAGCGCAACTTTCGACTGCTGCACGCAGCCCCCCTCGCCGCGGCTCTCCTCTGCGCCGCTTTTGCCGCTCCTGCCCTTCTCTCCGCCCAGCAGCCCTACCGCATCCTCGACCGCTGGAAGCTCGGCGGTGAAGGCGGCTGGGATTACCTGCTCGCCGACCCCTCCGCCCACCGCCTCTACCTCACCCGCGGCGCCCACGTTGACGTCCTCGACACCCAGACCGGCAAACCCATTGGTTCCATCGCCGGCCTCCATGGTACGCACGGCGTGGCCCTCGATAACGCCGGCAAGTTCGGCTACATCTCCGACGGCGGCGGCAACGCCGTAGTCGTCTTCGACCGCGCCACCCTGGCCACTGTGGCCACCATCCCTGCCGGCCAGAACCCCGACGGCATCGTCTTTGAGCCGGCCACTCAAACCGTCTGGGCCTTCAACGGCCGCAGCCACGACGTCTCCGTCATTAGCGCCGCCAGTCGTACTGTCGTCGCCACCATCCCCCTGCCCGGCAGACCTGAATTCCCCGCCGTCGACGGCAAGGGAACGGTCTTCGACAACATCGAAGACAAGAGCGAGATCGTCCGCCTGGACGCACACACCAACAAGCTCACCGCCGAATGGCCGCTCACCGGCTGCGACGGACCCAGCGGCCTGGCCTTCGACGTGGCCGGCAGCCGGCTTTTTCCGGTCTGCGGCGGCAAGCATATGGGCGTGGTCGACTCCAACACCGGCAAAGTTCTCGCCAACCCCGCCATCGCCGATGGCCCTGACGCTGCCGGCTGGGATGCGGCCCACAAGCTCGCCTTCGCCTCCTGCGGTGAGGGAATCCTCTCCGTGATCGATGCCGCGGCTCCCGGCTACCCCACCATCGAGAGCCTGCCTACCCAGCGCGGCGCCCGCACCATGGCCTATGACCCAGCCGCCGACCGCATCTACCTCGTCACAGCCGAATTCGGCCCCCGGCCCGACCCAACCCCCGACAACCCGCGCCCCCGTCCAGCCATCGTCCCCGGCAGTTTCACCGTAATCGTTGTCGGCCGCTAAAAATCAGCCGCGAATCGCCTCAAATGCGGGTGCCCCACCTTCGCCTATGCGCTCTTTCTGCGCATAGGTTAAGGTGGGATGCCACTATCTATAGCTTTTTATTGAGTACCCCACTCCCAATTCATGCGATCCTGAAACCGAAATGAAAATCTTTCTCGGCATCTTAGCCCTCCTTCTCGTCGCCGCCTCCCTCTTCGCCGACTACAAATGGCGCCAGTGGATCGCCGCCCGCAAGCGCGACCGTCAATGACCTCCTGGCCTGCCTCGATTCCTTTGCTTACAGTCCTTGCCGCGCAAGCGGCCTTTGGCCCCACCGCGGGTGGTTACAATCACTTATAGGGAGCCGTCCAACCGCTATGCATCGTTTCTTTCGCCTTGCCCGCCCCGTCCTCGCTCGCTCTAACCGCACCGGCTTGTTGCTGGCCCTCGCCGCCGCCGCGTTTTTCATGGCGACAGCCGCCCGTGCCCACGCCCAGTTCGGCGCCCCATCGCCCGGAACCCAGGTCCACGACCCCTCCGCGCTCCGTCCGCCAGCCGGAGCCCGTGTAGCCATCGTCGAATTTGAAGACATGGAGTGCCCCGACTGCGCCCGCGCCAATCCCCTTCTCAAAGAGGCCGCGGCCACCTACAAAATTCCCTGGGTGCGCCACGACTTCCCGCTGCCCATGCACAACTGGAGTTTCAACGCCGCCGTCAATGCCCGCTGGTTCGACATCAAAAGCAAGGCTCTCGGCGACGAGTACCGTGACCAGGTCTTCGCCAACCAGATATCGATCGTCAGCCCCGAATCGCTCAGCCAATTCACTCAAAAATTCGCTCAGAGCCACGGCATCGCCCTGCCCTTCGCCATCGACCCGCTGGGCAAACTGGCCGCCGATGTCAAAGCAGACTACGCCCTCGGCCAACGCGTCGGCATCGAGCACACCCCCACCCTCTGGGTCGTCACCGCCAACTCCAAGGGCGCGCCCTTCATTGAAGTCGTCGACCGCAGCAAGCTCTACCAGCTTATTGACCAGGCTCTCGAAGACACCAAGCCAAGCCCCCCGCGCGCCAGGTAACCTGCGGGAACGACCCACCAGGCCCTGCAATACAAAACGGCGCATCCCGCTCAGGATGCGCCGTTCCCATTGGACATGAAGCATCGATACAGTAGAGGCGCGTATGCCAAGGTTCACTGTCGGCGTAGACGATCAATTCAATGACACGCTGACTACGGCCTGACCACCGGCGGCAGGAATCGATTCAGCCACCGTAGGGCATTGGTGGAACTTTTCCCAGCAATCGCGAGTACACGGTCAGCGCGCCACGGTGATGCGCGGTGTGCTCGACCATGGACCATACGATATCGCCGATCGGCTGGCCCCCCATGATCGGACCGGGCGGCAGCGGCTGCACGAGTCCCTCTGCGCCGCGCGAACAAACGAATCCGATCGCGTCAGCGAAGGCCTTCTCGAGCCGTTGGCGGGCAACGGAGAGCGAGGTCACCTGGGCAACACCCCTGGCGTGCTTCTCGAAGTCCAGATCGAAGCCTTCAGGCCGCGAGGCGCCTTCGATAAACCAGTCGATCGTCTGTGCCGTGTGCGCGACCTGCTGCGCCACGGTCATCATTTCGTCCCGCGGACGGAAGCCGGAGTCGGCCTCATCGAGAACCCCGGTCGAGCGTTCAAAGAATTCCTTGCTTGCGAGCAACTGATTGGCAAAGTCGGTAGATTGCGTTTTTTGGCTCATGGAGCGGAATTGTAGCATTCGCGAACAACGCCGATCAAGAATTCAGGCGTCCCCGTCTTGCGCCTATATTCTGCCGCAAGGGCGGGGAACCAATGCGGCAAATTCGCCGCCGGCACGCTGACTACGGCCGGTCGTAGAACCGGAAGAACAGCGATGGCTTGGAAACGGGCTCGGCTCGCGCCACCAACCCGGCTACCTGCGTGTCGCTCAACGGCGTGAACTCCCGCGCCAGTTGCACGTTCTCTTCGAGCTGCGCAATCGTGTCGCAGCCGATGATGACCGTGCTCACCGGGCGCGACAGTGTGTAGTACATCGCCTCGCGCATATTGATCGTGCCCGGTGTGGTGGCCTGCACTGACATTCCCTCCCAGGAGTGCTTCTGTTGCTCTATGGGCGGCGGCGTCCACGTGGAAAGAAGCCGCCCGCGCGCAGGCACCTTCATGCCGATGATGCCCATCTGCTTTTCGACCGCCAGCGGCAGCAGCTCCTGGTTGAAGCTGAAGTGGTGCGGATCAGCCGCGTTCATGGCCATCAGAACGGTGTCGAAGGGATGGCGCTTAATGCATTCGATCAGCGCATCGGGCCGGTAGTGCCCGGTGATGCCCAGAAAGCGCACCACCTTCTGCTGCTGCATCTCCAGCAGCGCTTCTATCGCGCCGCCCTTGGCAAAAACCTCGTTCACATCGGTCATGGTGCCGATGTCGTGCAACTGCCACAGGTCCACGTGGTTGGTCTGGAGCAGTTGCAGTGACTTCTCAATCATGCGCAGCGAGCCTTCGCGCGTCCGCTCCTTAGTCTTGGTGGCCAGAAAGGCCTCGTTGCGCCGGTGCGCCATCGCTTTGCCCACGTACTGCTCGCTCCAGCGTTCCGGCCCGCCGTAGATCGACGACGTGTCGATATAGTTCACGCCCAGGTCCAAAGCCCGATCGATGATGGGCACGGCTGCGTCGAAGTTGTTCGGCCGCTCCAGTGCTGCCTGCCCGCCCAGCGAGAAAATGCCCACGCGGTAGCCGGTTTTGCCCAGATTGCGCGTCGGCATGGCCGTCGGGGTTACGGGGTTTGACGGAAGGCCGGGGAGGGCCTTCGGCGTCTCGGCCAGCGCCGATGGCGCCAGCAATGCGGCGGTTACCGCTCCGCCAGCCTTCAAGAATTCGCGGCGTCCCTGTTTCCGCGCCGCAACCGTTTGATTGTCGCTCATGATGACCTCCTCGCCGATCTGCTTGCTCCGTGAGCACTCATCATAGTACAGTCCGGTTCGTGTAGAAAAGACATAGAGAGAGGTGCGCCCGGTTTCATGACCGGAACTTGCGCAATGCTTCCCCAAGTCCGTTCTCGTATGCATCGATGAGCTTGTCCCAGGACGCATTCGCGTCTTCATCGATTTCCTTGCGCCGCGCATCCGCATCGAACCACGCAATCGTTCTCTGAATCCCTTGCACATACGGAACTTTGGCGAGGTAGCCGGGGACAAAGCGCTTGATCTTGCTGTTATCGAAGACCACGCTCGCCGCTTTATCCCCGGTCAAGCTGCCGAGTTCATCCGGCAGGCAAGCGCACACAAAGTCTGACGGGATGTGAACGATCCGCGCCTCAACGCCCGCGGCTTGCGCCGTGATGCGATAGAACTGATCCCAGGTCATCGCCTCGTCGCTGGTGATGTGGAATGCGTGGCCGATGGCTTGCTGATGTCCCAGCAAGCCCACCAGTCCCTGGGCAAAATCGCTGTTATGCGTAATCACCCACAGCGAGGAACCATCTCCCGGCACTATCACCTTCTTGCCTCGCCGCATCCGGTCCACCGCCGTCCAGGACTTCTGCCAACTATTCACCGCCAGCGGAATCTGCGTATCGCCATAGGTCAGGGACGGACGCATAATCGTAATCGGAAACCCCTCTTCGCGATAGGCCTTCATCAACCGTTCCTCGCAGGCGATCTTATCGCGCGAGTACTGCCAGTAGGGATTAGCCAGCGGTGTCGATTCCGTAATCAGATAGTGCCCAACCGGCTTTTGATACGCGCTGGCCGAACTAATGAAGATAAACTGCCTGGTGCGGGCGCGAAACAAGCGGATGTCCCGTTCCACGTCGGCAGGCGTGAAGGCAACCCAGTCCACGACCGAGTCGAAGCATTGGTTGCCGAGCGCCTGCGCCACTGCCGCCTCGTCGGTGACATCTGCCCTGATTGTGCTGACATTCTTGGCAAGATCGGCCGCCCGTTGTTCCCGCCTCAGCAGCGTCAATTCAATCTCCCGCTCCGCCGCCAATCTCGTCGAAGCCAGGCTGATATTTCCCGTGCCTCCAATGAAAAGAACCTTCATGTCCCCTCCGTAGACCATAATGTATCAGGAAAGATGGGGCCTCCTGAGCGGCTCCATCTGCAATCCTGAATCGCGCGCAACATGACATTGCGCGATCGGTGAAAATAGTCAGGCGCCTTGCGCGCGCTTCCCTGGGCTGGGTATCTTTGTGAAGCAGCCTGAGCAATTCCCGGAAAGACAATCATGGACGTTCTGAAACGGCTTTTCGAGCAGCATTACCGGTTGCCGGCTGAAGACGCGCAGCCGCTTCAGGGCCAGCTCGGCGGCTCGGGGCGCGCCATCGTCCGGCTCACTGGCGGGAATTTGAGCGCCATCGGCATTGTCTATTCCGTGCGTGAGGAGAATTTCGCTTTCCTTGAGTTCTCCAGGCACTTTCGCCGCCACGGATTGCCGGTGCCGGAGATTTATGCGGAGGATTTGAGCCAGGGCGCCTATCTTGAAGAAGACCTGGGCGACACGACGCTCTTCGAGTTTCTTGGGCTGCATCGCGCCGGCGAGGTCGTCGCTCCGCGGGCCATTGAAGCGTATCGCAAAGTGGTGGCTGTGTTGCCGCGTTTTCAGGTCGAGGCCGGCAGTGATTTGAATTACAAAGTCTGCTATCCGCGATCGAGCTTCGATCGCCAGTCCATCGCCTGGGATCTGAATTATTTCAAGTATTATTTTCTGAGGCTCTCGGGCGTTCCTTTCAACGAACAGGCTCTGGAGCTTGATTTCAGCCGCTTGACGAAGTTTCTGCTGGGCGCCAACCACGATTATTTTCTTTACCGGGATTTCCAATCCCGCAATGTCATGTTGCGCGGCGGGCAGCCCTTTTTTCTGGACTACCAGGGCGGCCGCAAAGGCGCGCTGCAATACGACATCGCGTCTCTGCTCTACGATGGCAAGGCCGATCTGCCGCCCCAGTTGCGCCAGGAGCTGCTCGACGACTATCTCGATTGCCTTGGCGGTCACATCGACTTCAAGCGCGAAGCCTTCATGGAGCACTATTACGCCTACGTTTATGTCCGCATCCTGCAGGCCCTTGGGACCTATGGCTTCCGGGGGTTTTATGAGCGCAAGGCTCATTTCTTGCAGAGCGTGCCCTACGCGCTGAAGAACCTCCGCTGGCTCGCCTCAAACGTCAAACTGCCCATCGCCCTGCCGGTGCTGATGGACGCCCTGCAAGCCATGGCGGCGTCGGAGAAATTGCAGGGGCTGGCTTCACAAGCCATGGAAAAACTTTCTCCCGAGGAAGGCGGAGGGGTTAACCCCCGCATGGAAGCTGCGGAACCGAAGCAGGCATTTGCCCCGGAGGGGCGCATTTCGCCAAATTCTCCTGGGATCATAAGTCTTCCCGCAGCCTCTGCACCCGCAGAGACATTGACGGTGCGGGTTTTCAGCTTCTCCTTCCACCGCGACATGCCCGCCGATGAGGCTGGGCACGGCGGCGGGTTTGTCTTTGATGCCCGCGGTCTGCCGAATCCCGGACGTGAAGAACAATTCCGCGCGTTGACTGGCAAGGACGCGGCGGTAATCGACTATTTGAATCGCGAGGCAAGCGTGCGCGAGTTTCTTGCCGGTGTTCTTGCGCTTGTGGATGCAAGCGTAAGCGAATATCAACGACGCGGCTTCAAGAACCTCATGGTGTCGTTCGGCTGCACCGGAGGCCAGCACCGCTCCGTCTATTTGGCCGAGCAGTTGGCCAGGCACTTGCGCGCCAACGGAGTGGAAGTGGTCGTCCGGCATATCGAGCTGGAAAAGGCGGAACCGGACAAGATGGAACCGGAGAAGATGAGCCGATGAAGGCGATGATTCTGGCCGCCGGACTGGGCACGCGCCTGCGGCCGCTCACCGATGACCGCCCCAAGGCGCTGGTGACAGTTGCCGGCCGCACGCTGCTGGAGATTGCGCTCCTTCGTCTGCGCTCCTTTGGCGTAAACGAGGCGATTGTCAACGCGCATCATTACGCGGAGATGATCGTCGAGTACTTAAAGGCCAACGGCAACTTCGGCATGCGTATTGAAGTCTCTCGCGAGGAGGAGTTGCTGGACACCGGCGGCGGCTTGAAGAAGGCCGCGTATTTTTTTAGCGGAAGCTCGCGGGAGCCGTTCATTGTGCATAACGTCGATGTCCTCAGCGCCATCGATCTCGGGCGCATGATGCGGTTCCACACGGAACACTCCGCGCTGGCCACCCTGGCGGTTCAAGAGCGGGTAAGTTCGCGGCATTTGCTCTTCGACGAGCAGGGCCGGCTCTGCGGTCGTCGGGCCGGGCGCGCCCCGGAGTCTGAAGAGGTACAGATTGAATTGGTGCGGCCTGCCGCGCAGGTGCAGGCGCTGGCCTTTTGCGGCATCCACGTAGTCTCTCCCCAAATCTTCGCGAAGATGGATGAAGTAGGCGCGTTTCCCATCATTGCCGCCTATCTGCGTCTCGCGGCCCAGGGAGAAAAGATCATCGCCTTTCGCGCGGATGAATCCTACTGGCGCGATCTCGGCCGGCCGGAGAGCATCCTCCAAGCCGCCCAGGACATGGGCGGCGGAAAGTACTCCGTAACTTGACCTGGCGGCGCCGGTCCATCCCAGCGCCCAAAGTCGGGACCTCGGGCGCCTGGCGATTTGGCTTGCAATCTATACACTGTTGGTATACAGTATACAGTAATGGCTCAGAAGCTCAAAATCGATTTGTCGTCCAACACGCCGGTTACGACGCAGATTGTTGACAACCTGCGGGTCCTGCTCGTCGGAGGACAGCTCCGTTCCGGTACGGAGCTTCCTTCAGTACGGCGCCTGGCGATGGAATTGGGTATTCATTTCAACACTGTTGCGGATGCGTATCGGTTGCTCGCTTCCGAGGGCTGGCTCGATCTCAAGCACGGAAGAAGCGCGCGGGTCATTGATCGCGATTTGCCCAGACCCACCCGGAGCGCAATCCGGAACTGGAAATCGCGTTTGAAGCAGCTTGCGGCTCAAATGCTGGCCGCAGGTATACCAAACTCCGAAGTCGCGAACGAACTTCGCAATATCGCAAAGGAGCTGACCAATGATTCTTAGAGTCCTCTCGTTGATACCGTTTCTTATGGCTGCTGCAGTGCTTCTGTTTGCTCCTGTGCTCAGCCCGCGGCGCATCTTCTTCGCGGTTCGGGTGCAGCCGGATTTCCGCTCAACGGAACCCGCGAGGCGCGCTCTCAGGCAATATCAGTTGGCGGTGGCGGCGATTGCCCTGATCGGCCTACTCTGGACGTTCGCGCGACCGGAGAATCCCAGTGCCGGACTGATTCCTCAGGTTCTGCTCTTTGTCGGCGCGATCATATTCTGGCTGCGAAACTATCGCGCCCTGGTCAAATACCAAATGAATCCGCCGACCGTAGTCGGCGTGGAGCTGACAACAGAACCCGACCGGCTGCCCCGGTTCTTCTGGGTGTCCATGATCCCACCGGTCATTCTCGCTGGGACGGCGCTGTACCTTTATTTGCATTGGTCAAGCATTCCTGCCCAATATCCGATTCACTGGGGACCGGACGGTCAGCCGAACGGCTGGGCGACTCGATCGCTGCAGGGAGTTTACGGCCCGTTGTTGTTTGCCGCACTGTGGATGGCCTGGCTCATTGGGATGGCATTTGCTATCTGGTATGGGGCGCGCCGATCGCCACTGCGGACAGCCGTGGCGAAGATCATGATCGCGGTGGAATTCTTATTCGGCATCATCTGGCCCGTGGTCTCCCTCCTGCCGCTGTACCGGGCAAACGCTGCTCTTCTCCTCATGGTTATTCTCGGCGGCGTTGCCGGCTTGATTGTCTACTCGCTTGTGACCTTCCGCAGAGCGGCATCTGCGGCGGGAGAGGAGGTCATTCCGGCCGCGTATGCTGGATCGTCCTTCTTCGACCGGCAGAATCCCGCAATTCTCCTTCCTCGCGCCGACGGCCTCGGCTATTGTCCTAATCTTGCTCACCCAGTTGCCTGGCTGTTGCTCCTTTATCCCTTTGCGATTGTCATCATTGCGATGATATTCATTTTTTGAGCGTGCTATCTCCCAGTTTTGTGCGATGTTGCCGGATGTTCTTGCCTGATCCGAGCGCAATTGACTTGGAATATGGGCCGCTCACCTGATTCACAACAGCCAAGCAGGCCGGATAAGATGGAGGGACTACAACCTCCGAGGCCCTGAATGCCATCTCGTCTCTTGTCGCTGATTGCACTGCTGTGCCTGTCGTCCGCCCTTCACGCGCAATCGGAGGCCCACGCCCGCTACCAGATCTCCGGCGGCTATGATTTCCTCTCCAACTCCTTCAATGGAGTGCCCGGATCCCGCCAGCCGCTGAACGGATGGGATGCCGCTGTGGCCGTCCCGTTCTGGCACAGCCTGCGTTTCAAGGCCGACGTCTCCGCATACAGAGGAACCAACCTGGGCGCGCCGCAACACGCCTTCTTCATCTTGGCAGGCTGGCAATACAACTGGCGTTTCAGAAGAGAATCGTTTTTTGTGGAGGGATTGGCGGGAGACGGCGGCTTGAACAGGTATTGGGGGCCAAACCAGACAACCGGCGAAACCGCCTCCTTTGCAACCTTCGTCGGCGGCGGCCTGGATACGCCTCTCGCGCGCCACTTCGCTTTCCGCGTAGAGGGCGGCTATCAGTACTCCTATTTCTGCCTCGTCAGCTCCAAACAAACCGGGCTTGTCCCATACCGGATACCCGGCTTGCCCACCAATTTCGGCCGCTTCTCCAGCGGATTGGTCTGGCGGTTCTAGGGTTTGGAAATTCAGCTCGCCTTCCCAGGTCCCAAGATCCGGCCCCGGGGCACCCGGAATGTCTCTACGAATAATGGTCCGTACCATGAACATACGAAGGCCGCCCTTGCGGGGCGGCCTTTGGTGTTTGCGCCGAAGGCGCGGTTGCCTGGACGGCTAGTCCCCGGCGACCAGTTCCTGTTCCCTGTGCTCGACCGGCCTTGCCGGAGCGATGTCGCTGACCGAAACGAGGCCCTCCGCAGGAGGCTTTTCGCCCAGTACGTGCTCGCGATAGAGCTTGGCCATGCGGGCGTTCTCCGCTTCCGCCTTCAGCTTCTCCTCGCGGGCGCGCAGCTTCTCTTCGCGGGCGTTCTTGGCGATTCCCAAATCGTCCAGCGCGTGGTTGGCCTCGGCGTTCACATGCTCCATGTTCAGTGCCAGCTTGTGGCCAACCTCGGTCATGCCTACCTTCTTGCCCCCGGCGAAGATTTCATGCCGGCCGTGCTCCTCGTACCACTTGGTCAGGGTGGCCGTCATGTGCATCTTCTCGATGATGTTGCGCCAGCCCACGCCCGTGTTGTACGCGCAGAAGCTGATCTCGCCTTCCTGCGTGGCGTAGGGAATGATGCACTGCTCGGTGCGCCGGAAGTCGTAGTTGAACAGGTCCTGGAACCACATGCCGGCGATGAACAGGAAGTTCCAGCGATCCTTGCGGCGCTTCTCGATGTCCTCGAGCGTCCGGTCGCCCTTCACGCTGCCGTAGTTCTTTCCGGTGGCGTTGAAGGTTTTGTCCATCTTCTTCAGCATGTCGGTGATCTTGAAGTGCGTGGGCGCCTGGAAGGGATCGTAGTTGCGCAGCAGCGAAAGGCCGAAGCCGATCACCGAAAGCCACTTGCCGCGGGCCGCGTCGTTGATCTTGGCCAGGTCCTTGGCCACGATGTTCATGTTCAGGAACGCCGTCACCGGCGCGGCTTCCTTGGTCTCCTTGTCGATCATCATGGCCATGCCGATGCCGCAGTTGGGATGGCAGCCGCAGCTAAGCTGGCCCCACTCGGCCTGCGGCCCGTGAATCAGGTCGGCCCAGTCCGAGAACGTGCTCATGAAGCTGATGGGGAACCAGTCGCGCTCCGGCTCGCCGAAGCCCACCTGGTTCTTGATGTCGTGGGCCATGTGGCTTAGGGTGTAGCGCTGCGCCTGGCGGCGCTCGTCGGTGATGTCCTCGTCGCGGCCGGTAAAGCTCACCGGCTGGAAGCTCAGGAAGCTGATCGTCTTGGGATTGTCGAGGGCGAACTGGATGATGCGGCCCACCTGCTCGTTGTTGATGCCGTTGATGATCGTCGTCACCGGCACAATCTCCACGCCGGCTTCGTGCAGGTTGTTGATGGCCTGCAGCTTCACGTCGAACAGGTTGCCCACCTTGCGGTGCGAGTTGGCGGCGTTGCCGATGCCGTCGAACTGCAGATAGACGTAGCGCAGCCCCGCTTCGGCGGCGGCGCGGCACAGCTCCTTGCTCTTGGCGAACTCAATCCCGTTGGAAGCCGCCTGCACGCTGTTGTAGCCCACTTTGCGGCAGTAGGCCACCGCGTCCAGAAAGTATGGCGAGAGCGTAGGCTCGCCGCCCGAGAACTGCACGCTCATCTGCCGCTTCGGCTTCAGCGTGATGGCGTTGTCCAGCATGGTCTTGATCTCGTCCCAGGTCAGCTCATGCACGAAGCCCACCTGATTGGCGTCCATGAAGCAGGGATCGCACATCATGTTGCAGCGGTTGGTCAGGTCGATGGTCAGCACCGCGCCGCGTCCGTGAGTCACGGTCGAGGTGCCGTGGTTGTGCAGCCGCTTGTCGTTGTGCGCCCTCACGTCGCGCCCCGGAAAGCTCTCTTCCAGATGCTTGAAGAAGGCCGGGTCCATCGACATCACGTCCTCGAAATGCCCATGCTTGGGGCAGTCCTTCACCATCAGGATCTTGCCGTCGCGCTCGATGATCTGCGCCTTGATCTCGCCCACCTTCTCGTTCAGCAGGATCTCGAAGGGCAGCTTGCCGTCCAGAATCTGCTGGCGAATCTCGGGCACGCACTTGGGACACAGCGAGTCTGTGGTACGCGGCCAGCCCAGCGGCGGTTTTTCCTTCTGCCAGCTCTTCTGCAGCGGCTTGTCGCTCCACTTGGGCGTAAAGGACGGGTTCGGGCTAATGCGGTTCAGCCGCTCATAAACCACCCATGCGCCCCGTGCCGCATAAACGGCGGCCTTCTCGGCGTACTTAATCGCTTTGGACATGGTGTTGCGGTCTCCTCGAAGAAATTGGCCGTCTGCTGCTGACCACCCCCCGGCAGTCTCTGGTCCGGCTCAGACTTTTCGGTTCCCGGCGGGAATCCGGAGCCTGAAAATGCACTGTCAGAGTAATCGCCGCCCCCGGTCAACCCAAACCCGGAGCAGCGAACGGCAAAATCTTCCCCTGAATGGTCAATAGAGGACACCGAACGGTAGGGCCGATGGACCTCGGATGCGCCACGCCGCCTCGAGGATGCGTCAGTTCACCGTAAGCGAAAATGTCGTCGACTGTTGCAGCGAGCCCGACGTCGCGGTCACCGTGACGGTGTATGTGGTGGATTGAGAAGTGGACGACCCTCCGCCGCAGCCGTTGAGCAGGCTCAGCCCGGCGCCGCACACTGCCAGCAGAAGAAGCATCTGCAAGCGCCGCCGCTTCTTCCATCCCAGGCAGCACAAAACGGCCGCCAGCGCCGCCGATGGAAACAGTGGGCTCGAGTTGCGGCCAAGAGTTGCGGTCGTCCCGGATGTGCTCACGGTAAGCGTTGTCGTTGCCGCCGCGCCCGAGGGCGTCACGGTCTGCGGATTGAAGCTGCACGTAGTTCCCGCTGGCAAGCCCGAGCAGGCAAAGGAGACGTTCGAGTTGAAGCCGCCCACATCGGTCACCGTGATTGTGGTGGTGCCGCTCTGTCCGGCTTGGACCGTGAGGGATGCCGGATTGACAGAGACGGTGAAGTTCGGAGGAATGGTGTACGACGCGCTGGCCAGGGCGCTGTTGAGATAATTCGTAGCCACTGCGATGGCCTGAATGGTCTCACTAGCCAACACAATGATTGGGCTCGTGTACTGGGTCGAACCCCTGGTGGGTGTTGTTCCGTCGGTGGTGTAGTAAATTACGGCTCCTTGCGTCGCATCGGTAATTGTGACCGTCTGCGTCGTGCTGTAGGTCCCTGTCGCTGGCGAAAGAATGGGTGTTGCAGTTGCGGGAAAGGAGGGTGTTGAAGTTGGCTGATATTCCCACAGGTCGTTTAGAGTGCCGAAATTGCCCATCGCATCGATGCCTGCGCCCCCAAAGAGCCAGAAGTTTCCGCTCTTGTCGGTCCAGCTAACAGCAGAATCGCGGCTTCCGGGAAGGTTCCCGGAAGCGGGCGTTCCCAAAGTGCCGTACACTCCAGGCGGGCTTAAGGGCCCGGAGAGATGATCGCTGCCGGCCGTGATGCTTCCGCCCATCCAGGTCCATTGGTTGGTAGAGGGGTTGTACTCCCATAGATCGTTAAGACCGCCCTCATTTCCGTTGGCGTCGTAGCCGTCGCCTCCAAAGAGCCAGAGATTTCCCATGTTGTCTGTCCAGCTAACAGCAGAATCGCGGCCTCCTGGGATGTTGCCGGCAGCAGGCACGCCCAACGCGCCATACACCCCGGCTTGGTTGCCCGTGCTGCTCCCGCCCATCCATGCCCATTCGTTCGTGGAAGGATTGAACTCCCATAGCTCGTTGCCAGAGCCCCCAAAGAGCCATAGATTACCGCTGCTGTCGGTCCAACAGTTCGCCAGATAACGGCTTCCAGGAATGTTTCCGGCAGCAGGCACGCCCAACGTGCCATACACCCCGGCTTGGTTGCCCGTCCTGCTTCCGCCCATCCAGGTCCATTCGTTCGTGGAAGGATTGAACTCCCAAAGGTCGTTGAGACCGCCCATTCCGTCGGCATAGTAGCCACTGCCCCCAAAGAGCCAGAAATTACCATTACTGTCGGTCCAACTCGCAGCGTATTCCCGGCCCCCGGGGATGTTTCCGGTGGCAGGCGTTCCCATCGTGCCATACACGCTGGATTGGGGGATCGTGCTGCTTCCGCCCATCCAGGCCCATTCGTCCGTGGAGGAATTGAACTCCCACAAGTCGTTAAGGAGGCCCAAGCCGTTGCCACCCACGCCACGGCCCCCAAAAAGCCAGAGATAGCCTCTGCCGTCTATCCAGCTCACAGCTCCATAACGGCCTCCGGGAGTGTTTCCAGCAGCGGGCGTTCCCAGCACGCCGTACACGGGGAGGGCGCCGAAATCAGTTTGGTCGCCAAAGCTGCTATCCCTGGAGCTTCCGGCCATCCATGCCCATTCGTTCGAGGAAGGATCGAACTCCCAAAGCTCGTTGAGATAGCCCCAATTGAAATCGCCCGAATTGGTCATCGTGCAGCCCCCGCCTCCAAAGAGCCAGAGATGGCCGCCACTATCGGTCCGGCTCGAAGCCCAAGCGCGGCCTCCGGGAGTGTTTCCAGCAGCCGGCGTTCCCAGGCCGTACACTCCTAGCTGACAGTCGTTGCTTCCGACCGCGCTGCTGCCTCCCATCCACGTCCACTCGTTGGGGGCAGTTGTCTGCGCCACGGCGGACG
>JBEKZR010000440.1:0-2886 GCA_049509715.1 Occallatibacter sp.
GCCGAGGCCTCTGAGCAGAAGCGGACCTGCGCCGAGCCAGTTCCAGGGCTTGCCGGCCAAGTAAAACGTGTGGCCCGCGCTGCCGGGTGCGCCGAGCGGATTTCCGGTAAGAGTTGCGCCGACGAGGGCGAAGACGATGGCGGCGACGGCGACAATGGCGAGGCTTCCGAGAAGGGACTGAGCGGCGGAGCGGGAGCGTCCGAGGCCGGTATTGATGAGGGCCACGCCGGCGATGGCCAGCGGGGCGAGAAGCAGCAGAACCAGACAGAGCGCGAATGCGGTTTCGGAGATGACAAAGGGCGAGGGCGCGATCGGAGTCATGGGCGGCGTTCTCCGCGCGCTTCCATGTGGCCGCGGACCGCGACGGCCAGACCGAGGGCCTCGACGGCCAGGCCGCAGAGTACGAAGGCCGCCCTTAGCGCCGGATCGGGGAAGAGCACGAGCGCGGCGACGGTGAGAAAGAATCCGGCTGGCATGACGAGCAATCCCGCGTATTTCATGGTCTTTCCTTTTCGAGTCTCACAGGGCCAATCCGCATGGCCTGACGGGTGAAAGGCCACTCTCCGGACCCGAGTCCGCCTGGGGGTCCGCAATGCTTGTGATTTGTGACTGAAGGCAACCGGCTGCAACGCCTTTATGAATTCTAAAGCATTTGGTTGTTACGATTGCGGCACGAAGGCCCGGATGCGGTGAAGTTGCGCATGGCGGGACTGTGACGGCTGCGATTCCACGCATTGTTTTCAATTTTTCCTGGAGGTCAACTCTCATGAATATTTTTGACCGGCTGGTCGCGAACCCGCTGGGCGCGTTTGGCGTTCTTACGCTGGCCGCATTCCTTGAGGCCTATGGGGACTCGTTTTTTCAGGTCGGCTTTTACCGTTCCTCGGGATTGGGGCGGGTGCTGGCGTTTGTGGCCGGCGCGGCGGTGCTGGCTGCCTATGGATCGGTGGTGAACGCGCCGCGGTGGGACTTTGGCAAGCTGCTGGGAGTGTATGTGGTTCTGTTTTTCCTGATGGCGCAATTGCTGGCCAGGGTGCGGTTCGGCCAGTCGCCTACGCCGCCGATCTACGCGGGCGGCGCGTTGATTGTGGCCGGCGGGCTGGTGATGGCGTTCTGGAAGGGGTGAGCGAGATTTCCGGGGGGAGTGGCGGTTGGGGATTTCGCACAATATTTGGGCGCCAATTTCCCATTCTCCGGTACGCCGGGCGGCACAGCGGTGCAACTGTTTCAGCCGCGCGGGAATCTATCATAAGAAGTAGTCTTTTCAGCGGATTAAGAAGCTGCATGGGAAACAACGTTTTTATCGGATTTTGAGGCGGAAGCTGCCGCAATGGAGTCTCCGGCTGCTATCTTGAATTTCGGGGTTTTCTGCATAAACGGTGAGTTGTGTCCAAGAAAGATTTTTGAACGCAAATAGTGTGACCGCCGTCACGGCAGGCGCATCCAAAGCGAAGACGAACAGCAAACAGGAAAAGCATTCATGGCGCAGATATTCGACCGCAGCTCCAATGCTCTAGCTCGCATGAGCCTGGTGTTGACGGGGCTGATCGTGATCGCGCTGGGGGTCACTCTGGATGAACTGCAGCGCTCGCCCTGGGTCACGCGGCAGGGCCAGCGCCCGGACCAGCCGGTTCCGTTCAGCCACAAACATCACGTGCAGGGGCTGGGGTTGCAGTGCCAGTACTGTCACGTGACGGCGGAGAAGTCGAGCTACGCGGGAATCCCGCCTACGAAGACCTGCATCAACTGCCATTCGCAAATCTGGACCAACGCGCAACTGCTGGAGCCTGTGCGCCAGAGCTGGGCGAGCGGGCAGTCGCTGGTTTGGACCAAGGTTCACGACCTGCCTGATTTTGTGTATTTCAGCCACGAGATTCATGTGAATAAGGGGCTGGGCTGCGCGAGCTGCCACGGGCGCGTGGACCAGATGCCGCTGATGTACGCGCAGAACACGCTGCAGATGGAGTGGTGCCTGGACTGCCACCGCAATCCGGCCAAGTACCTGCGGCCGACGAGCGAGATTTACAACAACGCCTGGGAAAAGCCTGCCGGAGAGAGGCCGGTGTGGTGCACGGCGAGCGAGGAGAAGAGCGGTGTGCCCACGGCAGAGAGCGTGAAGTGCGTGACCAAGGAGCCGGCAGAGATTGCATCGTTAGAACTGCCAGCCGTCGGGACTCAAGGCGTGGCCCTGAATGCAGGCCAAGAGGTTCTCCCTCTGCCGAGATACGAAAAGTTCACCAGCCAGGATGAGCTGGGTCACTTCCTGCTCGATCACTACAAGATTCGCACCCCGAAAGAGCTGACCAGCTGCGAGGTCTGCCACCGATGAGCGAGACGAAAAACAATTTGGTTGCCACGATTCAGCCGGCGCCGATGACACTGGAGCAGGTGCGCGAGCGGTTGAAGACGGTACACGGGAAGAGATATTGGCGGTCGGTGGATGAGCTGGCCAGCACGCCGGAATTTCAGGCGGCGGTGGAGAAGGAATTTCCCGGCTCGCCGCATTCATGGGGCGATGAGGTATCGAGACGGGGATTTCTCAAGTTCATGGGCGCGTCGATGGCGCTGGCGGGACTGGCGGGATGCACGAAGCAGCCAGACGAGCCGATTTATCCCTACGTCAAGCAGCCGGAAGACCTGATCCTGGGCAAGCCGATGTACTTTGCCACCGCGCATCCGTTTGTGACCGGCGCGGTGCCGCTGCTGGTCAAGAGCGATCAGTTCCGCCCCATCAAGATCGACGGCAACCCCGAGCATCCTTATAACCAAGGCTCGTCGGACCCGTTCACGCAGGCGACGCTGCTGGATTTGTATGATCCGGACCGCTCGCAGCATGTAACCTTTCGCGGCGAGAACCGCGAGTGGGCGGAGTTTGCGCAGGAGTTC
>JBEKZR010000441.1:0-2878 GCA_049509715.1 Occallatibacter sp.
GCATGCCGTCTCAGTATTGAGAATTGGCTTGCTGTGTTTCTTTGCGATCTCCTCGGCCGTGCGGTAAGCGTCTTCTACCGCGCCTCTCGTAGTCGTGTAATCGTGAAAACTTAGCACATCAACTAGATCGGCAGTGCCTTCCAGTTCACTCGAAAATGCATATCCAACTGTGATTGCATTCACCGGGTCAATCTTTTTCACATAGGTCAGGAAGTAGCGCACGAACGCGGTTATCTCGCCTTCGTGCTGTTTCTTCTCCTCGCCGCTGGCTTTGTTGTAATAGTCGTTCCAGAGGGGCTCATTCATGATGTCCCACATCAGCAGCCCTGGTTCATCCTTGACCGCCTCGACAATGGCCTTCACGTATGCGTCTCCCTCCACGCGGAACGCGGGCTTGAGGCTATCCGGATTCAGGTCGTTCCCGTTCCACAAGATAGGCATCGTTGTAAAGCCCATCCGGTTTGCCGTGCGGATATAATTCTTCAGCCGTTCGATGAATGCCTGGGGATCCTTCTTGTAGGCTTTGTAACTCAGCCAGATGCGTGTGCCGTTCAGGTTGATCCGCTTGGCATAGCCGAGATCTCTTTCCAGCGTGGCCTGGTCGCCATACATTCCATAATTCACGCCTCGAATGGAGCTGTAGTCCTTCAATGGCTTTTCTGCATGAGCAAGGCCGGCAGCTGAAGCAAAAGCAATTCCGATCCCAAGAACAGCACATGCTTTCATCGTGTTTCCTCCGATTTTCTCTTCGAGCCTGATCTCGGCAGTGGTCAGCCCCGCTTGACCGGCCTTTGTGTCGAACCGATTTCCCCCGCCTGTCCTTGCGGTCACTCAACTCGCTGGTGGCCGAGTCTGGCGGTGACGGCATTCATTTCTGTTTATCATAGCGCGACGGTCGCCACGCGCACATCGCGTGCGAACTCTGACCGACTACAATGCGGTGGGAGTCGATCTGCCATGAATCTTTCATCGAAAGCGTCTTTTCGTGCCTTCCTGGTCCTGCTTCTTGCTTGCGGAATCTCCGTCGCCGCGCTGGCGCAGACAGAGGCCGGGTCTTCGTTTCCAATCGCCTCTTCGCGCCGCGCAGGGGATCAACCCGCTCCTCCACCGCCATCGGCCAACTACCGCGCGGTGCAGCAGCGCCTGGCCCGGGGATGGAATACGTGGGACACAAACAGCGTGACTACGCAGGTGCTGCTCCCCGAGGGTCTGGCCATTCATGTGGACATGAAGCACAACTCCGCCCTGGGCGGCGATGCGTTTCTTGGCGATGTTCTCATCGGCCGCCTGCAGCCCGGCGCAGAGCAGGTGGTTCCCGGCCCGCATGCCTGGGATGGCAGCTACACCGATCTGCGCGTTACCTGGAAGGGCCACAGTTGGCGCATCCAGAGCGCGCGCGATGCGGCGGACCTGGTTCTGCTGGCCACGCCTCTGCCCTCCAAGCCAATCTCCGCTCTGCCTCCCACGTTGGTGGTCTCCGTCGATTTCCTCTGGAACCGGCCCGGCACAGCGATACGCCGCGCGGATTTCATCGAGACCCGCGGCGCCTCGGGCCCGCTGTCCGTGTACTGCACCTGCGACCCGCCCTCAGCCCATGCCGAGAGCGGCGACTACGCCGATGTTCCCGTTGCGGCGCCCTACTTTTCACTGGATTTCACCGCGCCGGCCGGCATCGCCACGGGACGCCGCCGCACCCTGGCCGATATTGAGGCCATCGTCGATCGCCAGCGCCAGGCCTACGAGCACTCCGTAGCCGCCGCCGGCTCATCTGCGCCCATTCTCGATGCGATTGAAACCACGCTCGGCTGGGACACCATCTACGAGCCCAACCTGCGCCGCGTCATCTCCCCGGTGAGCCGCGCCTGGAACCTGAACTTTGGCGGCTACGTGCTCTTCGACTGGGATACCTTCTTCGCCGCCACTCTGGCCGCCATTGGCGACCGCGACCTGGCCTACGCCAACGCCATGGAGATTTTGCGCGAGGAGACGCCCAATGGCTTCGTTCCCAACCTCGCCCGCCCCGGCGGCTGGAAGACCTTCGATCACTCCGAGCCGCCCGTGGGCGCCATCACGGTGCTGGGCCTCTATCAGCAGTTTCACGACCGCTGGTTTCTTCAGGACACCTTCGAGTCCCTGCTGAGCTGGAACCGCTGGTGGGACCAGCATCGCCAGACGCAGGGCTACCTGGCCTGGGGCAACGACGGCCCCACCGACCCCACCAATCTCGACGACCGCTTCCGCGAAACCGGCGCGGGGACCATCTACGAATCCGGCCTCGACAACAGCCCCATGTACGATGGCGCGGCCTACGATCAGAAGTTGCATCTGATGGAGATTGCCGACGTGGGCCTCATGAGCATGTACATCGCCGATTGCGACGCGCTGGCCCAGATTGCCGATGAGCTCGGCCGGTCAGCCGAAGCCAGCGAGCTGCGTGCGCGCTCTGACCGCTACCGCGCCAGCCTGGCCACGCTGTGGAGCGAGTCGGACGGCATCTTTCTGAACAAGGACCTGCACACCGGCCAGTTCAGCCACCGGCTTTCGCCCACCAACCTCTATCCGCTGCTGGCCCGCGCCGCCACGCCCACCCAGGCGCAAACCATGATTCAGAAGCACCTACTCAACACCGATGAGTTCTGGGGCCAGTGGGTCATTCCCTCCATCGCGCGCAACGATCCCGCTTTTTCCGATCAGAACTACTGGCGTGGCCGTATCTGGGGTCCCATGAACTATCTGGTCTACCTTGGCCTGCGCAACTACGACGACCCCGAGGTGCGGCGCGACTTCGCGCAGAAGTCCTATGAGCTGTTCCTCAAGGAGTGGAAGGAGAACGGCCACGTGCACGAGAACTACAACGCGATGACCGGTAGCGGCGACG
>JBEKZR010000442.1:0-2863 GCA_049509715.1 Occallatibacter sp.
ACACCTTTGGCGAATTCGGTCCCGAGCTGTCCATCGTTTTCACCGACGCGGCCAAAGGCAAGGTGACCTGGAGCCATTGGGAACTGACCCCGGCAGGCCTGGAGGCGGTCTTTCATTACTCGGTGCCCAAAGCCGCCTCGCACTACGAGGTCCAATACTGCTGCGTTCGCGAGGACCTCATGGAGGGACGCCATCTAACGGGAGGCGGCCGCCGGGCCGAGTCGCCAGCGATGACCGACCTGCCGGGCGCTGCCGCACGGCCCTTCCTTGAGACGCCCGGCTACCACGGCTCTCTCTCCATCGATCCCTCCACCGGCGCTATTCTCCGCATCACGCTGGAAGCTGAATTGAATCCCGGCGGCCCGCTGTTGCGAGCGGCTACCGTGGTTCAGTACGGCCCGGTCATGATCGGCGATCGCAGTTACATCTGCCCGGTGCGCAGCCTGGCCTTCTCCATGGAACAGGTCAACACCCTCAATAAACCCGGCATCTCCCCCATCCTGCTCCTCAACGAGACCAGCTTTACTCACTATCACCGTCTGGGCGCGACAGTGCGGATTCTTACCGATGCCGGCGAGTCTGGCGCTCTCAATCCAGGGTCTCCGCAGCCTGATGCTTCGCGTCCTGCATCTGCGGCCCCGGGGGCTCAGGAATCGGGCGCGCAGGCAGCGGTGAATGCGCCGCCCACTGCGTCTGCCGCAACAACCCAGGCGGAACCCGGCCCGGCTGCGCCCGCTACCCCGCCAAACCCGCCTCCCATCCTGGCGCCAACTCCGTCAGAGCCGATGATTCCGGAGGTCACCCTGACCGCGACCAGCGGCGTTCCCGACCAGCCGGCCAACGCAGTCCAACCGCAGGGGACTGACTTCCAGCTCAAGCTCACCTCGCGGCTGGTGGACGTGGGCATTGTGGCCTACGACAAGAAGGGCCACCCGGTAAAGGACCTGAAAGCGGAGGACTTCGAGGTCTACGACAACGGCCGCAAGCAGGAGCTTCGCTTCTTCAGCGAGGTTGCGAACCAAGCCCCGGCTGCACAGGCTGTGACCGAAGCGCCGCAGCGGAGTTTTTCAAATCGCGCCGTCGATGTGATTGCCAGGCCAGCGGCGGCCATCGCCTCCGAAGCCGGCGCAACCGTTCTGCTCATCGACGAGAGCCACATCGCCTGGGGCGACCTGAGCCACGCCCGTCAGGAGATAATCAAATTCCTCGGCGACCTGGCCCCAGGCGAACGCGTCGGCCTTTACACCATGACCAGCTACGGCTTTCGCGTGCTGACCGAAATCACCACCGATCATGCCGCATTGATTGCCCGCCTGCAGAAGTGGATGCCCAGCGCGCAATCGGTCTCCCAGGCGCAGGAAGAAGAGGTGCGCAACCGCCAGCAATTCAACGAGGTGCATAGCGTCGCCGATCTAAACTCGGTCAACGGCAACCGCATCGACGTGCCGGATGGGGCCACCCCGATCGATCCGCAGTTGCTCACCTTGGGCAGCAATCCGGCGCGCGCATCGCTGATTCTCCTCGGCGAGGTCGCGCGCCATCTTTCCGCCGTCTCCGGCCGCAAAAACCTGGTCTGGGTCTCCTCCGACAACGTTTTCGCCGATTGGCAAGATCAGGAAGTGGGCATCGACAAGGACGACAAATTCATCGACAGCTATGCCCTGCGCGCCCAGGAGGCCATGAACGACGCTCATGTGGCTGTGTATCCCTTCGACGTCTCGCAGCTTGAAGCCGCAACTGTCACAGCCGATATCCAACACCGCAATGTCGAGTTGACCCAAGCAGCCGCGGAGAATGCCACCCTGGGCGGCGGCTCCGTTCCGCGCAACATGACCCCCGGCCGCATCACCGCCGAGATGCAGCAGGACACGCACCCTATCCAGGGACCGATCCGGCAGGTGGCCGAGGCTACCGGGGGACGGACCATACGGCGCTCCGGCGACCTGGCCGCGGCGCTCGCCGGGGTGGTCGAAGACGGCCATGCCACTTACCAGTTGAGCTTCGCTCCCCCGGGACCGGCAGACGGCCGGTACCATAAGATCGCCGTCAAGCTCACCGGCAGGCACTCCGGCCTCACCTTGCGCTACCGCACCGGCTATCTGTTCGCCAAGGAACCCGCCACGCTCAAAGAGCGCTTCCAACAGGCCGTCTGGCGGCCCAGAGACGTGAGCGAGGTTTCAGTCACCGCCGGCATTACCCCTATGAACCCCGGCGCTAACGTCAAGATCGATATCCTGGCCAGCGACCTCGGTCTCAGACAACAGGCAGGCCGCTGGATGGACAAGCTGGACATCTTCTACATCCAGCGTGATGACGCGGGACTTCGTGCCCAGATCGATGGCCAGACGCTGGGGCTGCGGCTTAGGTCCTCTACCTACCAGAACCTGCTGTCCGCCGGCGTCCCCTTTGAACACTTTGTCCTGTTGCAGCCGGGAACGGCTTCGCTCCGCATCCTGGTGGTGGATGAGAACTCCGGCCGCATGGGCTCGGTCACCATTCCCGCCCCGGCCTTGGAGGCTGCAAAGTGAGTTCAACGATCGATCGGCAACGCCTCACTGCCAGCCGCCGTGGTCGAACTGTACAATTGCATCGGTTAGGAAATGGCTCAAAAGGCCATAACCGATAAGGTATTTTCGCTGTCTAATGGGCGCAATGCGCCAATTCAAAGGAGTATGCAAATGAAACGGTTTGGATGGATTCTCGCGCTTCTGTTGGCAGCCTCGCCCTCCTGGGCCGCCAAAAAAATCACCGTACAACAACTCAAGGATCTGCTGATTTCGCTGCAGCAGGAAAAGAAGACCGACGCAGATGTGGCCGTCCAACTCAGGCAGGTTGAGCTGACCGAAGAACTGACCCTTGCCAC
>JBEKZR010000443.1:0-2861 GCA_049509715.1 Occallatibacter sp.
CTCGTAGATGGCCTCTTACCCCTTGGGGGCCATTGACGCCAGCCTCACCAAGCCTGCGCCTCCGTATGTTCTTCTTTCGCAAGGGTTCGCCCCCCTCCCCTTGACAAGGCCGACGCCGTTTTAGATGCTTATTGCACTCAGCATGTCAGTGTCGATTTCGCCGGATGCCGTGTCCAAGCAGAGGGCTGGGACCCGGCGAAAATGAACGTGAATGGCGGGGCCATCGCCCTGAGCCATCCTACCGGAGCATCGGGGCGCCGGATTTCGGCGGCCTTGCTCCACGAGATGCATTCGTACACAAGGAGTCATTTCATGGCAGAAAGCAGCAATATTGGCAGTACGGGCAACGTCAGCGGGCCGGTGACGGACTCGCTCAAAGGCAGAGTCGCCCTGGTGACGGGCGGATCGCGCGGCATCGGAAAGGCTATCTCGCTGGAACTTGCCCGCAATGGGGCAGCGGTGGCCGTCAACTTTGTCAGCAATGTGGCCGCGGCGGAGGCGGTCCTGGCCGAGATTCGCGCCATGGGCGGCGAGTGCCTGTTGGTGCAGGGCGATGTCTCTAAAAAAGAGGCCGCGCGCAGTGTCGTCGGCAAAATCCTGGAGGCATGGAAGAAGATCGACATCCTGGTCAACAACGCCGGGATTACGCGCGATCGCACCATGAAAAAGATGACCGATGAGGACTGGGAAGCGGTCATCTCGGTGAATCTGAACGGGACCTATTACTGCACCGCTGCCGCCATGCCGTCCATGATCGAGCAGAAATACGGGCGCATCATCAACATCGCTTCCATCGTCGGCGAAACGGGAGCCTTCGGCCAATCCAATTATGCTTCCAGCAAGGGCGGCATCATTGCCTTCACCAAGTGCGTGGCGCTGGAACTGGCGAAAGAAGGCATTACCGCCAATGTGGTTGCCCCGGGGTATACCGGTACGGAAATGGTGGGAGCGATGCCGCAAGAAGTACTCGACAAGATTTGCGCCAGGATACCGCTGCGCCGGCTGGCAAAACCTGAAGAGGTCGCCAAGGCGGTTCTCTTCCTGGCCCGGGATGCGGATTACATCACCGGATTTACACTGGACGTCAACGGCGGGCTGTATATGCCCTGATGCCTGCCTGGATTTCGCGCGGATTCTGGAGCCAGCCAGCCATCGAGCTACGGCCAGGCGCGCTAGAGCGGTTCCACAGTTTCCGTGCCTTTTTTGTTGGATTGAAAGGTGGCATTTTCTTAAGGAAAATGCCACTTAGCGATAGTGGCTCTGGGGTACAGCAACTGTGGAACCGCTGTAGCTGGCTCCACTTCCCGCCGGGAACCCGGTCTGCCCTCTGCCCGGACAAGTCCGGGCTATTTCGTCTGCTGCCGCCCCTCGAGCTCAAGCAGGTGCTCGCTGGCCTCCTCGGCGCTCTCGTAAATGTGAGGAGTGACATCGCGCTCGGCCAGCGCGTCTCCGAGTTTCATGCGCGCGAAGCCGCTGGTCGTGTAGCGGGTGACGCCCGAGTAGCAATCCTCCATCAGTGTCTTCACCATGTCGGTATACGGCCCCAACAGCTCGGGAGAAATCGAGAAGTTGTCGTAATTGACGATGGTGTATACCTTGCCGGGCGCTTGCTTCAGATGCTCGCGCACCGCCTTGTCGATGTGGCTGATCTGTTCCACGCTGCGCACCGCGTAGCCTTCGAAGTTGACGAAGAACAGATTCTGTTTCGGCTCGTAGCTGAACCGGCTCTCCAGAGGCAGATCCAATAGATCGCTGCGCAGACCCATGGGCTTGGGCAGGAACAAGCGCGCGTCCATGAGCTTGGGCTGCTTCACGATGGGCTTGAAATCCATGTGCGCCAGGATCTCCTTTTCGATATCGATTCCTGGGGCCACCTCGATCAGTTCCAGGCCTTCCGGCGTGAGGCGGAAGACGCAGCGTTCGGTCACATAAAGCACCGGCTGGCCGCGCATGCTGGCATACTTGCCGCTGAAGGTTCGATGTTCCACTTCGTGCACAAACTTTCGCGTGCGGCCCTCCTTGAGGATTTGTAATTTGCCGTCCGCGAATCCGAGCTGGAGACTGCCCGCCGTGAAGGTGCCGCAGAAGACCAGGCTCTTGGCGTTCTGGCTGATATTGATGAACCCTCCGGCGCCCGCCAACCGGGGGCCGAATTTGCTTACGTTGAGGCTGCCCTCGCGGTCCGCCTCGGCCAAGCCGAGGAAGGCCAGGTCGAGTCCGCCGCCGTCGTAAAAATCGAACTGGTAGGGCTGATCGATGATGGCGTGGGCGTTGACCGCGGCGCCGAAATCCAGCCCACCGGCCGGTACTCCGCCCACCACTCCGGGCTCGGCGGTGAGCGTGATGAGATCGGTGATCTTCTCCTCGTTGGCCACATTGGCCACGCCTTCGGGCATGCCGATTCCCAGGTTGACCACGCTGTTGGTCTTCAACTCCATCGCCGACCGGCGCGCAATCACCTTGCGCGCCGATAACTCCATGGGGGTAATGGCTGCCATCCGCGTCCGGATCTCTCCGCTGAAACCGGGGTTGTACACGGTAGCGAAGGTCTGCCAATGGTAATCCGGTTTTTCCGCAATCACCACGCAATCGACGAGAATTCCCGGGATCTTCACCTGGCGCGGATTGAGCGTGCCGCTCTCGGCCACCCGCTCCACCTGGGCGATGACGATCCCTCCTGAGTTGTGCGCGGCCATGGCGATGGAGAGCATTTCGATCGTCAGCGCCTCGCGCTCCATGGTGATATTGCCCTCGGGATCGGCCGTAGTGCCGCGGATAATGCCCACGTTGACAGGAAACGTTTTGTAGGACAGGTACTCCTGGCCGTCGATGGTCACCAACTCGATGAGATCCTTGGTGGT
>JBEKZR010000444.1:0-2858 GCA_049509715.1 Occallatibacter sp.
GCTGCGCTCGGTGGTCTGCGCCGATGCGGGCCTGGAAGTGGCCGGAAGCGCGGCCGACGGCGAAGCGGCTTTGCGAATCATTGAGATGAATTACCCCGACTTGATTCTTCTGGATGTGGAGATGCCGGTGAAAGACGGATTGGCGACACTGAGGGAGTTGCGCGCGCGGGGATACAAAATGCCGGTCATCATGTGCAGTTCATTGACCCATCGAGGCGCAAAGGTGACCATTGAGGCCCTGGCCGGCGGGGCATCGGACTATGTAACCAAGCCCGCCGGGCAATCGGGCCGAGAGGCGGCTATCCAGGCGCTCGCGCAGGAACTGATTCCCAAGATTCATGCCCTGGCTAGCCAGCTGCAAACGCAGCCGCCCCACCCCGGTGTAGCGAGCGTACCGCTGGCGCCGCCCCTGGCGCCGCCGCTCAAGGCGCCGCTGGTTTCGCCGGTTTTGGTCTCGTCGGTTCCGTTGGTGCTGGCGATCGGCGTCTCCACGGGCGGCCCGGCGGCTCTTGACCTTCTGCTGCCGGCGATGCCAGCCGATTTCCCCTTGCCGGTGGTGATCGTGCAGCACATGCCGGAGCAGTTCACCAAGCCGTTTGCCGAGCGGTTGGATGGGCGGTGCAAGTTGCGTGTTTGCGAGGCCGCGGAGGGCGATGCGGTGTGCGCTGGAACCATATCCATTGCCAAAGGCGACTGGCACATGGAGGTGCTGGCGGCGGCGCGCGGCGGCGCGCCGGCCACGCTGCACCTGAACCAGGGCCCGCTGGAGAATCACTGCCGGCCCGCCGTGGACGTGCTGTTTCGCTCCGCGGCCGCGGTCTATGGCGCCGGAGTGCTGGCCGTGGTTCTGACCGGGATGGGCTATGACGGACTGATGGGTTGCCGCATCGTTCGCGGACTTGGCGGCAGCGTGCTGGTGCAGGACCAGGCCACCAGCGCCGTGTGGGGAATGCCGGGCGCGGTGGCCAATGCGGGCCTGGCCCACAAGGTGCTGCCGCTCAACGCAATCGTTCCCGAAATCCTCCGGATTGCCAGCCGGACGCGCTGCGAGGCCCGTGAGCTTCGGGAATTGGCGGTCTAGCAATGGCAACATCCACGGGCGTTGACTACGGCTATTTGCGCGACCTTGTCTTAAGTCACTCGCAAAACGTGTTGGACCCTTCGCGCGACTATCTCTTCCATACGCGCCTGACCAAGGTCCTGCATCACCAGGGCATGACCGGCCTGGAAGAGCTTGTGCAGTCCTTGCGGCAGAGTCAGGACCCGGTGCTGGAGCGCACCGTCGCCGAGGCCATGACCATCAATGAAACCAGCTTTTTTCGCGACGGCCGTCCCTTTGAGTTGTTGCGCGCCGACCTGCTGCCCAAGCTGATTGAAGGCCGGCGCCACGTTCGCGCCATACGCTTCTGGAGCGCCGCCTGCTCCACCGGCCAGGAGGCCTACAGTCTGGCCATGCTGATACGCGAGTCCTTTCCCATGCTGAGCGGTTGGAACATCCGCATCGAGGGCACCGACTTGTGCGCTGAGGTGGTGCAGCGCGCCCAGGCCGGCCGATATCGCCGCGTCGAAATGAACCGGGGGCTGCCCGCCCGCTTCGTGGTGCGCTACTTCGACCATGTGGGCGAGGATTGGGTGGTGAAGGAGGAGGTGCGGAAGATGTGCGCCTTCCGCCAGGCCAACCTGTGCGCGCCGCAACCGCCCTTCCGCCGCGCCGACGACCGCTTCGACGTGATCTTTCTGCGCAACGTGATGCTGTACTTCTCGCAGGAGACGCGGCGCGCCTTGCTCAACAACATTCACCGGCTGCTGGCGCCGGACGGGATTCTCTTTCTCGGATCGACCGAACAACCTGCGGATCCGTCGATCTGGACCTCGGTGCTGGCCGGCGGAACCTGCCACTTCAGGCCGAGACAGCCGAGTTAGCGCGCCAGGCGCGGGCTGAGATGGTTACCCAGGTCCCCGTTGCGGTGGGCGAAACCTGGGAAACCCGGCTTACTCGCCAAACTACCGCTACATCGCCTATTCAGTGCTTGCCCTCACGATCAAATGAGGGTCGGTCACGGCAAGCGCGGAGCCGTCCTTCGTAAAGTTCACGTCCAATATATATTTATTTCCTTTTTCGCCTTTGAAGTCCCCGATGACGCGTATAACCACACTATTCTCCCACCCCCCATCGTTCTTATGGGTGGTGCTGGATCCTTGATCGGCGATCCGGCCGTGACTCCACAGCGTCCAGTTCGCCTGGATCTGAAGTTCTTTGCCGCGATTGCATGGAACTAATGGCGTTGGATCGACCAATCCCATCATGCAATTCATATCGTCGAGAGGAAGGCGCTGCTTCGCCTCGATGGCGATGTTATAGTGCCCCTTTTTTACCTCGAACTGCGGGGTCCTCACATGGCCCACTGCAAGCGAGACCGGCAGATCCAAGGGATCTCTGGGTTGAGGACCTTGCCCCGACATCCATGATCCGGGAATAAGCGTTCCCGCCGCAACCAGGAGGATAACGGCCCATGTGCATCCCGATAGCCTTTTCATAAATCACCTCGGAAAGTTCTTCAGGAAGTCTGAGCCATTGTCCTTCGTCCCGCTTCCTACGTCAAATGCAATGTGACTTTTCAGTTCGCCCCATACCCGGAACGCCGATTCAGCCGTTGAGCAGTTTTTCCACTTCGGTGTGCAGACGGGTGGTGATGGCGGCCTCGGAATCCTGCGGTGCAAAGCGGATGGCCTGGCCTACGCGCACTTCGATGGCGCCAGACCGGAACCAGTCCCGGCGGCGCGTCTTCAGCTCGCCCAGACCGCGCATGGCCATGGGCAGCACCGGGGCTCCCGATTGCTTGACGAGCAGACCGATC
>JBEKZR010000445.1:0-2858 GCA_049509715.1 Occallatibacter sp.
ACGATGGTCTGCGCAACCTGTGCCTCCACCCAGGACCAACTGTAGAGTTGTTTCATTCTGTTCTAGTTTACGAAAGGCAGGGTCAATCGGTTCCAGCTTCGACTCCAGGCTCCGGATGGCGGCTCACTCGAAAACTGGACGAGGCTACGCTCCGCGCTCGGTTCGCTGTCCCCGCAACGGTCCGGAATGATATGCTGACCAACACCGGAAAAAGCGATTTACGCAAGGGAGAAAACAGGTATGTGGTTCCTTGGAATGGATGTGGGCACGGGCGGAACGCGGGCCGTGGTGGTGGATGAAGCGGGCAAACTGATTGCCGGGGCGTCGAGCGAACATGCGGCGTTCAAGACGGCGCACCCCGGCTGGGCGGAGCAGGACCCCGAAGACTGGTGGCGGGCGGCACAGGAGGCGATTCGCGAGGCATTGGCCGCCGCGCCGGAGCCGCGACAACCCATCGCGGCCATTGGCTTGACCGGCCAGATGCACGGGGCGGTGATGCTGGACGCGGGCGGGAAGGTGCTGCGGCCCTCGCTGATCTGGTGCGACACGCGCACCCAGCCGCAGTGCGACTGGCTGACGGAGAAGATCGGCTATGAGCGGCTCATCGAGCTGACCTGCAACCCGGCGCTGCCCAACTTCACCCTCACCAAGGTGCTGTGGGTGAAAGAGCATGAGCCGGAGATCTTTGCCAAGATCCGTCACATCATGTGCCCCAAGGACTACGTGCGCTACCGGCTGACGGGCGAGTTTGCCATCGACGTGCAGGAGGCCTCAGGGACGCTGCTGCTGGACGTGACGCATCGCCGCTGGTCGAAGGAAGTGGCTGAGGCGGCGGGGATTCCCGAGAGCTGGCTGCCCAAGGTCTATGAGTCGCCCGAGGTCTGCGCGCGCATCAGCGAAGGCGCGGCCGGGCTGACCGGCCTCAAGGCGGGAACGCCGGTGGTGGCCGGCGCGGGCGACCAGGGAGCCGGCGCTGTGGGCATGGGAATCCTGCAGCCGGGGTCGGTTTCAGCCACCATCGGCACCTCGGGCGTGGTGTTTGCGGCCACGGCGAGCCCGACCAAAGACCCCAAGGGACGGCTGCACACCTTCTGCCACGCGGTTCCGGGGCTGTGGCATGTGATGGGCGTAACGCAGGGCGCCGGGTTGAGCCTGCGCTGGCTCAAGGAGACCTTCTTCCCCGGTCATGATTATGACTATCTGACCGCGGCGGCAGCCAAGGTTCCGGCCTGTAGCGAGGGGCTGGAGTGGGCGCCGTATCTGCTGGGCGAGAGGACGCCGCACCTGGACCCTGAAGTGCGGGCGGCCTTTGCCTGCATTTCGACCGTGCATACGGCGGCACATTTTGTGCGGGCGGTGCTGGAAGGCGTGGCTTACTCGCTGGAAGACACGTTTACGCTTTTTGCCGAGTTGGGGATTCCGGTGAGCGCCATTCGCCTGGGCGGCGGCGGCGCGCGCGGGCCGCTGTGGCGCAAGATTCAGGCCGGCATCTACGGCCAGGCCGTCGAGGTTCTGACCGCCGAAGAGGGTGGCGCCTTCGGCTCGGCGCTGATGGCCGGCGTGGGTGCGGGCCACTGGGCCAACCTGGACGAGGCCTGCGGGCAGGCGATCGAGGTGGCCCAGCGCATCGAGCCGGATGCTGGCGATCTCAAGGCTTACAAGGCCGGCTATGCCAAGTGGCGGAAGCTGTATCCAGCGCTGAAGAGCCTGCGATAGTGCGATTCATGATCCCAGGTCTCAAAAGCGAGACCTGGGGCACCCATTCATTTTGGAATGGGCAGACCTGGGCCACCCTCGCCCAAATATGATTCCCGGCGCGCCAACTGATGATGCTTGCGCGTCGAGAACATCATAAATTACATATTTGACGAGTAAATGCGCGTAGAAAAAAATCAAAGGGTAGTGTAATGCGGTAGACGGGACTTGCACCCGCACGGAGCGTCTGGCCCTAGAGAAGGCCGCTCCACCCGAGCCCAAATCGGGAGCGTCTGCTGATTTCGCCACTACCGCACAGTGGTGGGGCCGGGAGGCATCCAACCTCCAACCTGCGGATTCAAAGTCCGCTGCTCTCGGCACTTGAGCTACGGCCCCGTCATTACTACTCGAAAGGCCGGGGTGGTGTTCCGCTAAAAACCTCGCCTCGGCCCTTTCGGCCTACCCTACTCCTTCAATCTTAGCTTTAGCTGCTAACATCTGCGCGACTCCCCCAAAAAACGCCGTAATCCGCTCAGGCTGCCATGTTGCGAACTGGTCCATGCTGACCTGGACGTTTATGTGGAAGCTAATCCCGCCTTCCGGCGTAGCCGCGTATGCTGTGGCCACATTCTGTTTAGCTGGTGTAAGGTTTTCCGGCTCTGCCCCTGAGCGCGACTGCTCCGTAGATGGACTATCCGATGTCTTAAACTCAAAAACCGGCTTCGCTGATTTGATGAAATCCCCGTCTCTTTGGGCTACCCCTCCTGCAATCAGGTATTCAAGCAGCATCTTGATCTGAGGGCGATAGTCGTTGGAAGCTGTGGCGGTATCATGTAGCACAGCCAGCGCCTCGTTTTCCGATAGGGGCCGGAAACTAAGTTTAGGGAGCAGCGCCATCCCGAACCAAGAATCACGCATTAAGGGAGCAAGTTTGTGGCTGGGATTGTCACTGTATTCGGCAGCGCGGTGGTATGCAACTACTTCTGGTGAGGGTATATAACCCCCCTCTGACTTGATGAGCAGGCCGATGCTGGCAAAGAAGGGATTGGCTAGTGAGATCGTGGACGAATTCAGCTTCATGAAATCCGCCACTGCTCCATTTGAGACAGCTGTTCCAGGCGGGGAACTTGCCGCCGCCCAAGCCTTCAGTAATTCAAGTTGCT
>JBEKZR010000446.1:0-2853 GCA_049509715.1 Occallatibacter sp.
CCGTCGTCCAGTAAGGCAGCCCCGACATGCTAAAACTCAGCCCGGCTGGAATCTGCCTGCGCAGCGTCTCCCAATTCGCCGAAACATCTCCCGACCATGAGATTGAGGCATTGCGCTGCTGACCAGTAAAGGCGGATCTGGAAAGAATCACCACTCGCTTCTGGTCCGTGGTTGCGCGCTGTCCGTCGTAGACGGCGGCCGTCTCATACAACGGGTACGCATTGCGCACAAGTTCTCCAGGGCCGAGATAGGTCATCACACCTTTTAGCGCATCGCCCTCGGGCTCAGAAGCATCCAACCACCACCCATCGAGACCTACCTGAAACAACCCACGATTCAGTTCCGACCAAAACAGCTCTTTCGCCCTTGGATTGAATAGGTCTGCCCAGTCCTCCTTGGCCTGTGTCTCTCCGGGTTCCCTGGGTCCCGCCTCAGACGCCAGGAGCAGGTGTTCTTTCTTCATATCCTGGTCAACAGCGGTCTCCGTTCCGAATTTTGCCCACACCGAAGCCACCAAATGGAGATTCTCCTGGTGCAGTTGCGTTGTCATTTGCGCCGGATCGGGATAGTCATGTTCATCGAACCGTATAGCGTTCCAGCCATATCTGCCCCAGTACTGCCAATCTTGGACAATCACATCGACCGGAATCTTTCGCTGGCGAAACTCCGCCGCCGTGTCCAGAATCTGCTGCTGGCTTGCATACCGCTCTCTGCACTGCCAATATCCGTATGCCCAGCGAGGCAGCAGCGGAGCAGCGCCGGTCATCTCGCGATACGCCTGAATCACTCGGTTCAACTCCGGCCCGTAGAAGAAGAAATAGTCCACCGCGCTGCCGGCTTGAGAACGGAATTCTGTTGTATCCGATGGAACACGGACGAACAACTTTGTATCGCCGCCGGTCTGAGCCAAAATCTTGTATTCAGTATCGGCCTTCAGATCGATTTTGGCGCTGGCGGTGTCGGCAACCCACATGTTCTTGAGATCGATGATCGTCTTTCCTCCGACCCAAAGTTGAAGCCGGGACCTTCGATTTCCGGTCAACAAGAAACCGTATTCTCCCGATGCGCCGGTCCTGAAACTCCCCTCGCCTGTCGTGGCGTCTAACTGAACGGGCTGGTCGGCGGCATTAAAGTCCGTCAGTGACGCATTGTTCCAAAGCAGCCCGTAGCCTTGAGTTGACAACAGCACAGGGACTGAGATATTGGTATTGGCTTGCTGTAAACGCAATGGGATATTCCTTAGGTTGAAGAAACCTTCCTGGTGCTGGCCAAGGCCGTAGAGCGCCTCATCGGGCGGGGACAGAAATTCCTGTCGTACTTGGAATGTGGGCGTACCATCGGCCATTGCCGGGGTTAGCTTTCTTCCTCCGCCCGCCGGCTCGCTGAGGATCGTCTTCCCATCGGCAGAGACAAAACGAAGGGTCCCGGTCACGCGGTCGACACTAACTTGCAATGCGGTCGTGCGGATGGCAACTGTCGATTTGCTCGACACGATTCTGAAGTCGCTGTCGTCACACTGACGAACCACTGTTGGCACAATGGCCGCGGGAATCTCTCGCGTCGGACTTGCAACGACGTGGATAATGCGATCTGAGCATACTTCAATGCGCAAAGCGCCGCTTTCCGAGTAAAGCGTTACGCCATTCGTACTTCGTTCGAAGGACTGGATGTAACTGCTTGCGCAAGGAGATGATATTGCGCTTAGAAGGGCTAGCGCCGTAGCGCCAAGAGTCATTTTCACAAAACGTAAAGACATCAAGATGGACTCCCATGTCAGAATTGGACTGCCTCAATTCAAGGTGAAATGTGAAGCTCGGATCACCTCGGAACTTCACTGGCTGCTTATACCGGTGCTTGATTGTTGGAGATCGAAGCTTGCGCCGGCATCCGACTTTTCGCGCAACTGCCTTGAAGCTTGGAAGGCTTCGGCCGCAGCTTGCTTGTCTCCCGTCTTTTGATAAAGGCGCGCCATCTGGTAGTGGATGCTGCCGTCCGTGTCGCTCGTCGCGGCCAACTTAAACTCGGACAGTGCCTCATTGACGCGGTCCGTGTTGGCGTAGACTTCACCTAATAGAGCATGGAGGCGCGGTATAAACTCCGGCTGGACACCACGACTTTTCCTGAGGTAAGGTTCGGCGTCGGCGTACTGTTGTTGCTGGATGAATATCTCGCCGGCCAGCAGGTTCGCTTCGGGATCTTCCGGATTCTTCTGCAATAGCTCCTTGTCGGCCGCCAACGCCTCATCGTGTTTTGCGTCCTCATGGAGCGATATTGCCAGTCCCAGCCGCCCATTGCGGTTGTCCGGTTCCAATACAAGCGCCTTGCGGTACTCGGATTCCGCGTCTCCCCAGATTCTCTCTTGACGGTAGACGTCGCCCAGCAGCACGTGCATTCTAGGGGAGTTCGCGTCGATCTCGCCAGCACGAATCAGCACCGCAATCGCTAGTTTCTGATCGGCTTTGGATTCCCAATACAGTCCGATCTGACGGGTTGCCGCGTTGCTTGCAAGCCTTCGCGCCGCCAGCGAAGCAGTTCTGTAATCGCCCGTGTAGAAGGCACATGAAGCCAGAAGGTGGAGAGATTTCTCAGCCAACACGCTCAAGCGGTGTCGCAGAAACTCACTACATTCGCGGAACTGACCGGACAGATAGAACTTCTCAGGATCCGCCGACGATGGGGACATTGCTTCCTTTCCCAGTTCTGAAGCGTCGGCTCCAACCCCGTTGAGAGACACCGTGACCGGAGCATCCAGCTTCAACCCTGCCTGGATCGAATCCACGAATCCGGTTGGAATCTGGTTGCTTGCTTGCCGCTCTTTTGCCATATGCAATAGCTTCTCGGTCTGTTCGGTCG
>JBEKZR010000447.1:0-2851 GCA_049509715.1 Occallatibacter sp.
CTGCGGGCAGGCGGCTGAATGTACTGAAAACCGGGGTACGCGGCGCTGGGCCGAGCCGAAGCTCTGGGCTGAGTGGTGGGACCGCGGGTTGGATAAGGCTACCAAATCCGGTGTCTGTATTCGGTATCTGGGCTTGAGAGTAGCGCCAGTGGAGCGGGGAGTCAATGCGGGCGTCAAGGATTTTTGGTGAAAAGTGTGCCTTGGCGGGTACCCTGGGAACCTGGTGACGCTTTCACCAGGGTTTGCGCCTGCGCGGCGCTACCAGAAGTGCGCGACCCGCGGGATGATGCGCTCCCGCACTTTTTTCCTGAATCCGTACTCCATTTGATAGTCCGGCCGGATAGAGCGGACTAGGGCCGCAATCTGCCTGGGATCGTCTGGCAGATGATAGGTGCAAATTGCGAGCCGCGGCTTCCAGGTTTGCAGCGTGCGGCGGGCGCCCGCAAGAGCCTTGCACTCGGCGCCTTCGATATCCATCTTGATAAAGTCGACTCTGGGCAAGCTCAAGCTCTCGACCAGCGAATCGATGGTTCGAACCGGAACCGCGAATTCGCCTTGCGGCTGTTCCAGGGGCAGAACAAAGCTGTTGGCCGCACTGGTGACGGCGCTCTGGATGAGTGTCAGGGCGCCATCCTCGTCCCACACTCCAACCGGTTGCACCATGACTCTGGAATCGTCAGCGAAGGTTCGGGCGAGACACTTTGCCGCATCGGGCCCGGGTTCGACCGTAACAACCAGTTTGGCTCCCAGGTTGGTTGCGTGGCGGGTAAACGTGCCGAAGCTCGCCCCACAGTCCAGAACGATATCGCCAGCCTGCACTCCCCGTTTTCCCGTCCCATAGAAGCCGCGCTCCTGCTCACCGATGCAGAAAACGATGGTCGATCTATCGCTCGGCGGAGCCCACAAGAAGCCGCAGGGCGTGTTCCAGAGTCTCATCCCGTCCGGCATCGCCTCCCCCTCAACCGGGGTCACGGCAGCATCCAGGCGAGTGTAGATACCATAGCTCCGGTAAATCTCCACACGATCCCAGCAGGAGGCAAAGAATCCGCTTTCCTCTGATCTGGAAAACACCAGAGCATGCAATTCACTCACCGCTCGCTGGAACAACATTCCTGTTTTTCTCCAGTGACGACTTCGGGACATTGAAGCAGAAAGCCCGGCTGGGGTTGGCGCAGGCGGCCAAATCCGGTATCTGGCTGAGCGTATCGCCAACTTCCCGGCCCGTCAATCCAGGAGGCAAGGACTGTTGGTATAAGTGTGTCCTTGGCGGGTACGGGGTCAACCCCGCCACTCTCCGCGCCCAGCCAACGCCTTGACAGCAGGCAAATTCGACGCGGTGACGAAGCTGCTGAAAACAGGGCTTCGCGGGAGCAATCGCGTGACTTTCAGTACAGTGGAATATGATCTTCTCACAGGCCAGAGTGAACACTAAGATTTCAGGCCGGGAGATTGAAGTCTGATGATCCGCTGCTGCAACGAGCAGGATTTTGAGCTGATCTGGAACATCGTCAACGAGGCCGCGCAGGCTTATAAGGGCATCATCCCCCCGGATCGCTGGAAAGAACCGTACATGTCCAGGGAGGAACTGCGGCATGAGATCGACGAGGGCGTAACGTTCTGGGGCTGCGGCGAGAATGGGAGCCTGGCCGGCGTCATGGGCATTCAAGCGGTCCAGGACGTGACTCTCATCCGGCATGCCTATGTTCGCACCGCCAGCCAGAGGCGCGGACCGGAGCCAGCCTGCTGTCTCATTTGCAAGGGCAGACGAGCAGGCCGGTGCTGATCGGCACGTGGGCGGATGCCGTCTGGGCGATCCGCTTTTACGAGAAATTCGGCTTTCAAAAGGTCGGCCCCGCGGAGAAGGACAGGTTGCTCAAAAAGTACTGGACCGTGCCCGAACGCCAGATTGAAACCTCCGTGGTCCTGGCGGATGGGAAGTGGCGCGAACTCCGCGATAAGGCGTAGCGATTGTTTCACGTGGCTGCTGGCCCGCGAACGTCCCCGGCGGGGGACAAGACCGCGCATTGACCCGCTGCCCGGATTCCCGTAGACTAAGAAATTGCGAGGGATGCGGCTTGCGTTGCATTCCGGCTCCGCATGATCTCCCCTGAAACCAGGGCAAGAGATTTCCCTCCTGACAACAGAGCTCAGGAATAAAGGAAGAGTAATGGCAAATCATGTATCGTCGTTGAAGCGCGCCCGCCAGACCGAGACCCGCACCGAAGTGAACCGCGCCAACCGCAGCCGTGTGCGCACCAGCCTGCGGGCTGTGCGCGAGGCGCTCGCCAAGGGCGACGTAAAGGCCGCCCAGGCGCAGTATCGCGAGACCGTCTCCGCCCTCGACAAGAGCGTGCAGAAGGGCATTCTGCACGACAACACCGTCTCCCGCTACAAGAGCCGGCTGAACGCGCGGCTGAAGGCTTTGGCGACCGCCAAGGCGTAGCGCGGCGCAGCTCAAGAAGAATCCGAGTTCAGCATGAACGGCCAGGGGCAACCCTGGCCGCTTCTGTTTTTTCGAGGCTGGAAGACGATACGCGAATCCTCATGGCACCGGGTCCGAGGTACCCATGGGAACGCTTGACCGGCAGGAAGCGACGCGGCGCAGACCCATCCAACCGCCCTTCGCAATGCCGTATTTGCGCACCGCTTCAACGGCATATTCGGAACAGGTGGGCGTGTAGCGGCAGCGGATGAATCGGCCGGTAAGAGGATGGAGATAGCGATGATAGCCGTTAACCGAGGCGGCAAAGAGGCGCACGCTGACCTGGTTTTGGGGCGGGCGCAACGCGTCCGCCCCAAAGAGCATGGCCAATAGCAGAATCGCCGCCAGCCAGGGCTCCGGCCTTCCACC
>JBEKZR010000448.1:0-2849 GCA_049509715.1 Occallatibacter sp.
GATCGCGCGATCGATGCGATAGCCGGACAGCCGACGGGAAGGATTCAGCAAGGTCAGGATGGCAGTTTCTATGTGCAGCATGCTCCTGTGCGCGGACAACCCGGATTCTCGGAGGGAGCCCAGTGGCTGCGCATTGCCGGAGAAGCTATCCACGGGGCGGCGGCGGGGCTGGCGGCGGGCAAGGGCGCGGGCAACATGGGGAAGGCGGCGCTGGCCGGTGTGGAGGCCGGCCAGCAGGATCAGCAACAGCAGCAAAAGCAGCAGAAAGAGATGACCGAACAGGCGCGGCAGCAGACGCTGGACAATGCGAACAACCAATTGCTGCGGATGCAGATGGCGGAGCACGCCTACACCGCAGCGCGGTTGAAGGTGAAGGCCAGCCAGGAGGATGAGCAGTTCGCCGACAAGCAGGAAGACCGGCTCAAGGAGAATGGCGGAATTCTGCTGGGAACTACCGCACACGCCGGGGACATCAGCCACCTGATGGCTAAAAATCCGCAACTGATGGAAGACTTGGTAAAAAATCACGCGCTGGAGTTTGTTCCCAACTACGAGAATGGCCAGGTGGCCGGATTCAAGGTTTACAAGACGACGCCCGGCTACCGGGCCACCGTGCTGCCGGATGGAGCGATTTTCCATACCTTCGACAACACCACCGGGCAATATCTCGAACACAAAGCATCCGGCCCGATCACCCAGGGGGAGATCGACGATTACAACACGGCGGCCGGAAATGCGGCGCTGAAGTACAAGACAGACCAGGTGGAAACCGGCCTGAAAGTGGCGCAGACCGCGGAGGCAACAGTGCGGGCCAAGGCTGCGCCAGCGGAAGCAGCCAAAAATCAGGCAGAAGCATCCAAAGCTTACGCCGAGGGAAGAAAGGCCGATGCCGAGGCACGCGAGGCGGATGCTCTCGCAGGTACTGGGGGCTCTGGCAGTGGCTTGATCGATTTGATCGGGACCGGGAAGCTAGGCAATCCCTACATTCTGGGGCGGCTCAGCATGAAGAACCCGCAGATTTTGCAGCAAGTAGCCCAGAAATATCCAAGCTTCGATTTGTCGAAAATCGGAGCCTACACGAAGGCTTACGATGAATTTGTTTCGACCAAAACCGGCAGCGCAGGATGGGCGCTCAATGCCGGAGAAACCGCGCTTCAGCACTTGCAGCAGCTGATTAAGCTCAACACGCTCAAGAGCCATATTTACGGGACCAACGACTACACGGCTTACCATAATCAGCTTGACACAGTGGCGCCTGAGCTAGCGAAGTTTTACGGGGATACGACCATCCCGGCGATTGAGTCGATCAAAACAACACTAGGATCGACTCTGCCCGGCAACCGCGAAGCGGCTATTCAGACACAAGGCCGCAGCTTGGGAATCAAATTTGACAGTTACGCGCAGCAGTGGAAGAACGCCGCTCCGAGCGCAGCCTATGAAGCGCAGATGCCGGGATTGTCAGAAAACGCGATCAAGGCATTGCAGACCTTAGACCCTCAATTCGACAAGACAACACTCGCCGAAATCGCCGGAACAAGGGCACGCTTGGAAGCGAATCAGCCTGACCCTGCAAGCCACGCCTGGAGCGCCAGCGCCTGGGCCGCTGCCAACCCCAAGGGAGACGTGAACGCGGCCAAGGCGGCTGCACAGCAGCAGGGTTACCAAGTGGTGGAGTAGATGGCAGCGCAAGCGATCGATCTCAGCGCCGGACTAGTTCCGAAACCTTCAGCACAAGCGGCAGGGGGGATCGATCTCTCTGCCGGATTGATGCCGAAGGCACCCGGTAATAACCCGGCAACTGCCGGGGCGCCGGACGGCGTGAACGCGCAGCAGCCGAAGGGGCTGGCTTACAACGCCAACGGCGAAGGCACTTACAAGATGCTCGATCCGCAGGGCCAGCCGGTGGCGATCCCATTCAGCAACGTGGAGAAGGCCGGGGCGGCGGGACACCGCTTTGCCGACCAGGGAACCCTGGAACGCTATGCGCGCGACCATGCGGCGCTGCCGGTGGACGAGAACGCCATCGACCGTTACCTGGACGGCCTGCCCTGGTATCATCCGCTGAAACTGCTGGACAGCGTTGTAGAAGCGCCGGAAAAGGTCGCCCAAAACCTGTTCACAGGCGCGGGCGCGGGAGTGGAGCGGACAGCCGCCGGCGTGGACCGCCTGGCGCGCGGCAGCGGCCCGCTGACCAGGCCGGAAGAGATGCTGCAGGAGGCCGCGGCGACGCCCACGAAGGGTGTGGCGCAGGGCGTGGGAGAGGCGGGAGAGAACATCGGCGAGTTCATCGGGATGGATGGTCTCTTCAAACTGCTCGGGAAGGGCGCTGAAATGCTTCCCATGGCGGAGAAGCTCAAAGAAGCTACCGGAGTGGCCAGCATCCTGGAGAAGCTACCGGCGCCCATCCAGAAGATCATCAAGATCGGCACCACGGCCGTGCGCCAGGGCATGGCGGGCGGCGCGCAGACCTACGTGAAGACCGGAGGAGACACTGGAGCGGCGGTGGGCGCGGGTATGACGACCGCGGCGCTGGGCGGCGCGTTGGATGCGGCGGGGCAGGGGCTCAGCTCCGCGATCGCCAAGCGGGCGACGACGCTGGAGGATGTGGGCGGAGTTCCGACGCCGGTATCCGCCGAGGTGCGCAATGCGCGCGCCACGCCGCAACAGGCGGCCGGCCAGGAATCGATTCGCAATGCGGCGCGAGGATCCCTGGCGGGGCATCTTGAGGAAGTGAACGAGAGCCGCGCCGTGCCGCCCAGCGCGCCGGGGCTACCGGCTTCTACCGGGCCGTATGAGTTCAATCTGCGCGGAGTGACGCCGGAAGAAGGAACAACGGGCCGGATCGCACA
>JBEKZR010000449.1:0-4580 GCA_049509715.1 Occallatibacter sp.
TAACACTGACGGCCAGCAGCTCGGCCGCCACCGGCTCGTCCACGGTCACCGTCACCGGAACCTCCGGCTCGCTGAGTGCAACCACCACCATCGCGCTCACCGTCAGCGCGGCGTCGGCGGGCTCTGCGTGCACCGTCGACTACACGATTTCACCGCAGACCTCCAGCGCGTTCGGAGCGGCCATCACCATTAAGAATGGCGGAAGCACCACTCTGAGCAACTGGTCGCTTACCTGGAGCTTCGCCAACGGACAGACCATCGCCAGTTCCTGGAACGGAACCGTATCGCAGAGCGGCGCCAACGTCACGGTGGCCGAACAGTCCGGGCAAACATGGGAAAACATTTCCGCGGGCGGAAGCTATACCGGATTCGGCTTCAACGGCACCTGGAACGGCACTACCAACGCAATCCCAACGAACTTCTCGCTCAACGGAACCGCGTGCACGGTCAATTAGCTAATCCCATGCAAACTTCGGCAGCGCGGCGAACAGGTCTCACGACCTGTTCCGCCGCGGCGTAAAGAGATTGCAAACCATCCAGTAACCGTAAAAGGAAAGAGAGGGGAGTATGAAGTTAATTCGGTTCGATTCGTCACGAGTTCAACAAGCAATCCTGTCCGCTCTCATAGCGATAGCGGCGGGTTGCATAACAATGGCGGCAAGCGCCCAGACTGTAAGCGGCAATGGAACGGGCACGAACAACGGCTTCTACTATTCGTTGTATTCCAGCGGCGGGTCGGCAACCATGACGCTGGGATCGGCTGGCAATTACGCTATTAACTGGTCTGGCGTCAGCGATGTGGTTGGCGGTAAAGGCTGGAATCCCGGCAGCGCCCAGGCTATAAGCTACAATGTGGGCTCCGCCAGCGGCTACAACAACATTTCCATCTACGGGTGGCTGACAAACCCGCTGGTCGAGTATTACATCACCGAGCTTGGCTCGCTGTATACGGCGGATGCGACGTATAAGGGGAGCGTTTCCAGCGATGGGCACACCTACAGCACATACGAGCATCAGCAAGTCAACCAGCCTTCCATTCAAGGCACCACCACTTTCGAACAGTACCTGGACAACTGGGGCGGGGCATCGACCGGAACGAACTACACCGTCACCACCAGCAACCACTTCAACCACTGGAGCAGCCTCGGGATGTCGGTGGGTTCTTTCAACTATCAGATCCTCGGGACTGAGGCATATAGTGGCGCTAGCGGGTCCGTCAACGCAACGGTCTGGGCGGGATCGAGCGGCGGCGGCGGAACCTGCTCGCCTACGGCCATCGTGCCTTACATTTACACCGCCAGCGGCGGCTGGGTGGAAGAATCCAGCGTCTCGGTAGCCTCCGGTACCGCGGTCAACCTCGGCCCGCAGCCGGAAACCGGCGGATCGTGGAGCTGGACCGGACCCAACGGATTTTCGTCCACCTCGCGCGAGATCGACGGCATCGCGTTGAGCGCGGGTTCCAACGTCTATACGGCCACTTACACCAACAGCTGCGGAGACAAGAGCACGCAGGCGTTCACCATCACAGTTGCTTCGGCGGGCAGCTTTACGCTAAAGGCGTCGTCCTCCACGTTGTCTGTTGCCCAGGGCGCCAGCGGCACCGACACCATCTCGGTAACCGACGTGAGCGGCTTCAGCGGCAGCGTAACTCTGGCCGCCTCCGGCCTGCCCAGCGGCGTAACGGCCGTGTTCGGCACCAATCCCGCCCCCAGCAGCAGCGTACTGACTCTGACGGCCAGCAGCTCGGCCGCCACCGGAACCTCCACGGTGACCGTCACCGGCACCTCGGGCAGCCTCAGCGCCACTACCACGATCTCGCTGACGGTAACTGCCTCCACTTCCTGCACGCCCACGGCGATCGTGCCTTACATTTACACCGCCAGCGGCGGCTGGGTGGAAGAATCCAGCATCTCGGTATCCCTCGGAACCGCGGTAGACCTCGGCCCGCAGCCGGAAACCGGCGGATCGTGGAGCTGGACCGGCCCCAACGGATTCACTTCCACCTCGCGTGAGATCGACAGCATCGCGCTGAGCGCGGGCTCCAACGTCTATACGGCCACTTACACCAACAGCTGCGGGAGCAAGAGCACGCAGGCGTTCACCATCACCGTCTCTTCTTCTTCGTCGCCGAGCTTCACGATAGCGCCCTCGGCTGCTTCCGTGACCCTGACCCAAGGCAAGACCGCAACCGACAGCATCAATGTGACCGATGTGGACGGATTCACCGGCACCGTGACCTTTGCCACCTCCATCCTGCCCAGCGGCGTAACGGCTACGTGGGGCAGCGCCGGCGCACTGACGTTGACGGCCACCTCCACGGCCGCCGTTGGAACCTCAACGATCACCATCACCGGAACCTCCGGCTCGCTGACCGAAACCACCACCATCTCCCTCACCGTAGCAGCCGCGTCGTCCGGCGGCTCCTCATGCACCGTCGACTACACGATTTCACCGCAAACCTCGAGCGCGTTCGGAGTCACTGTCACCATCGTCAACAACGGAACCACAGCCCTGAGCAACTGGTCGCTGACCTGGAGCTTCGCCAACGGACAGACCATCGCCAGTTCCTGGAACGGAACCGTATCGCAGAGCGGCGCCAACGTCACGGTGACCGAACAGTCCGGGCAAACATGGGAGAACATTCCCGCCGGCGGCAACTACTCCGGATTCGGATTCAACGGCACCTGGAACGGAACCACCAACGCGATACCCACGGCCTTCTCGCTCAACGGAACGGCCTGCACGATCAACTAGCAAGTTCAAGCAGTGCACAGATAGCAACGCGTGCGGAGCGGGTTCTTTGACCTGCTCCGCTCGCAACAAAGTTTGATTCAACCCGAATTGACAAAGGGAGGATGATCAATGCATTTTGCATTTGGAAAGTCGCACAAACAGGTACTCATCCGTCAGGGGATCGTGCATGGAGTATTTGTACTGACGGCTCTTGCGCTGGTCCTTGTTTCTCCCAGCGCAGGGGCTCAGGGCGCGGGTTACTGGCATACCAGCGGGAACAAGATCGTCGACGCGAACGGAGACACCGTGCGCATGGCGGGAATCAACTGGTACGGTTTCGAGACCCCGGACTACCTGGTTCACGGGCTATGGGCACAGGACTACCACACGGTATTGAACACCATCAAGAGCCTGGGCTACAACGTGATTCGCATCCCGTTCTCGAACCAAATGGTGGAGAGCGACCCGGTTCCCACTAACTACACTTCCTACGCCGATGGCGGTGTTGTCAACTCCCAGCTGGTTGGGCAGACGGCCCTCCAGGATCTGGACACGATTGTCGCTTATGCCGGTTCGATTGACTTGCGCGTGATCCTCGACAACCACCGCTCCGAAGCCGGATCCAGCAACGAAGCCAGCGGCCTCTGGTATACCAGCGCGTATCCGCAGGCAAACTGGATCGCCGACTGGAAGACGTTGGCCACACGCTATAGCGCCAGCACATTTACCTTCAACGGCAATCCCACGGTGATTGGCATGGACCTGCGCAATGAGCCTCACCTGAGCGGAAGCGGCGCCACCACCGGTTCCTGCTGGACGGGGGACACTGCAACCAACGGTTGCCCAACCAGCCTCACCGCGCAAAACTGGCCTGTGGCGGCCGAAGCCGCGGGCAACGCCATCCTGGCCATCAATCCAAAACTTCTCATCTTTGTCGAAGGCAACGACTGCTACAGCGGTGTTTGCGGATGGCAAGGCGGGAATCTGATCGGCGTCGCGAATTATCCGGTCACGCTGAGCGTCGCCGACCAACTGGTCTATTCCGCACACGACTACGGACCGAACCTGTATCAGCAATCCTGGTTCAACGGCAGCACAACCCCCGCCAGCCTGGACGCGACTTGGAATAAATACTGGGGCTATATCAGTGGAGCCGGCACCGCCCCGGTCTGGTTGGGTGAATTCGGCACCGACAACACCAACACAGACATTGAAAGCACTGCGGCGGGCAGCCAGGGTCAATGGTTCGAGAGCCTGGTTTCCTATCTTCAATCCAACCCTTCGGTTAACTGGACATACTGGGCTCTGAACGGCGAAGATAGCTATGATCTGCTAGACGGAAATTACGACGCGATGCCGGTAAGCTCTTTGAAGCAATCCCTGCTGACGAGCATCCAGTTTCCTTTAAGCGGCGGGTCAACCACGCCGGGCTTCACGCTAGCGCCTTCGGCCTCTGCTCTAGCCATCACTCAGGGCAAGACCGCGACCGACACCATCACGGTGACGGACGTGGGCGGATTCACCGGAAGTGTCACTCTGGCCGCAACAGGATTGCCTACCGGAGTCACGGTTGCTTACGGTACCAATCCAACCACTTCGACCAGCGTGCTCACCTTCACGGCCAGCGCCACTGCCACTACCGGCACAGCTACGGTCACCATCACCGGAACCTCGGGCAGCACGACCGCGACCACCACCTTTACACTCACTGTCAGCTCCGCGTCTGGCTTCACGCTTGCACCTTCGCCGGCCACTCTGTCCATTACCCAGGGCAAAACCGCAACCGATACCATCACGGTGACGGACCTTAGCGGCTTCACCGGCAGCGTAACACTTGCCGCATCCGG